>PXCK01000115.1 GCA_003566635.1 Balneolia bacterium
ACAGAAATTCCGGCTCTTGAGTTTCCGGCCTGCTCGTAGGTCATCCCAATTGCACCGTTAAATGTTGGATACGTATCTCCATAGCTGGGATAAAAAAGATCGAAGTTTTCACGTGTGTAATAGCGCTCAATATTTTCGTCGAAATGGCGGGCATGGTTTTCCCCGATTTCCACCTGAAAGTCCCGCTGCCAATGTGTAATGGCCTCGTGAAATGGTTCTGCTGCAGGCGGAAAATAATATGGGTCATTTATCCCCATTTCATGGAAATCAGCATGCAGGTGCGGCATCCATTGATGATATAACGCCATGCGTTGCTGCGTTTCTATTTGTGTCTTCCACGCCCAATCGCGATTCAGGTCGAATTGATAATGGTTGCTGCGTCCATTGGGCCATTGCTCAATATGTTCTCTGCTTCCGGGGTACGAATCAGGCTGCCGCCCCATGTTTTGGTGAAATGTAAACGCGTATCGGTCACGTCCGTCAGGATTTAAAGATGGATCCATTATCACAACCGTATTTTGCAACCACTCCGACTTTTGAGAATCTGTAATGAGTTCATAGATGGTCTTCATAGAAGCCTCGGTGCCGGAAATCTCGTTACCATGAATGCTGTAACTGAACCAAACCAGTGCTTTCGGATCCAGCGAGGTGGCATCCCCCTGCATTAAACCTGAGCGGATTAAATTGTTGGTTCGTATTTCCTCAAGCCGGCTTATATTTTCCTCTGAACTCACAAAAGCCACAATAAGCGGACGCCTGTCGTAAGTGGTTCCGTATTCCATCAAATGAACCATGGGGCTTGTTTCGGCGACATGCTCAAAGTACGCTGTTACATGATGGTGAAAGGTTACGCGCTCACCGAGGTTATATCCCAGAAATTCTTCAGGAGATTTTGTGTCGTTAGAGAAAGCGGTTGCAGCGCAGAAAGCAAGCAACAGTATGGCAATGAAATGAGATTTGAACATTTCTTTTAGTTATGTTTGAATGGGGAAAATAATGGGTCGCAGGTGGTTATAACCCGCAGGCGTCTAAATCAGTTCAAGGTCTTTGAGGATTTTTTTCAGTGGCTCATCATGATAATTGCTCAATGGTACCAACGGCAGCCGAACTGCATTATGGATAAGACCCATGTAAGAGAGCGATGCTTTAACCGCCATTGGATTGCTATCCCAGAAGTTCGCCTTCATTAGAGGCAGCAAACGGTAAAATACCTCGCGTGCTTTTGTGTACTTATCGTCGAGAGCGAATTGAATCATCGAATTCATCAACACGGGAGCCTGATTCGATACTACCGATATAACACCGTGTCCACCGGCCGCAATGGTAGGCAACGAAATGCCGTCATCACCTGCAAGAACAGAAAAATCTTCGGGGATGAGCGAAATAACATCCATAATTTGATTGATGTCGCCACTTGCCTCTTTTACGGCAACGATATTCGGGTGTCGCGCAAGCTGGATTTGTGTGGCGGGGAGGATATTTACAGCCGAGCGTCCGGGCACGTTGTAGATGATTTGTGGAAGATCAACGGCATCGGCTATGGCAAGGTAATGAGCTGCAAGCCCCTGCTGTGTGGGTTTGTTGTAATACGGCGCGGCAATAAGCAGGCCGTCAGCCCCGTGTTTTTGAGCCAGTAAAGAGCGTTTGATAACATGGCTCGTATTGTTGGAGCCCGTTCCTGCAATGACCTGAAGCTTGTCGCCTGCCGTTTTTTTTGCAGTTTCAATAAGGTTAACCATTTCGCCCTCTGTAACCGTCGGGCTTTCGCCGGTAGTACCGCAAACTACAATGCCGTTGACTTTAGCTTTTACTTGTAACTCAACAAGATTGCTGAAAGATTGTAGGTCAAGGTTTCCATCCTGATTAAACGGGGTAATGATGGCGGTGTACAACCCCTTATAAATAAGCTCATTCATGATGATGTGTATTTGTTGCGGTTACGGGGAAATGGTAAAACATCCCTCTACTCAAATATACGTCCTTTAAATGACAAGCTAAATGAAAACAGTATATAGAAATTTTAGTTTTTATCAAAAAGTGCGAAGTTGGACACTAAGTCACTGGGACACGAAGTTTCACAAAAATAAGTCATTGGTTTTCTTGAAAAGGAAGTGAAGTAATAGATGGGTTAATTTGTGAAAACACTCTTTGAATGCGATTTATTATCAAATCTTTAATCATCAACGGAACCGGTGACTTGCCTTAAACCGCTGTACTTCATCACGACGTAATTGGGTATGTTTCGTTTTTCTGCCGCTAACCCTTTCTCTCCATAGTTTAAAACTTGAGCGTTTCAGGTTGCTTCGCATTATTTGTCTGACTTCATTTTCCTTAATTCCAAACTGATGCTCTATAGCCTCAAAAGGTGTCCTGTCTTCCCATGCCATTTCTATTATTCGGGATGTCTCAGCCGGGCTGATGTTGTTCATTTTGTTCGTTTGTGATGTATTTTGATGTGATATATTTTCAAAAACGAAAAACGTGATTGGGGGGGCTGAGCGTTCGGGGGGATTATATGTTTATAGACGAACGTGCCCCATAAAACGAATTCGACCCCGTCGGGGTCGCATCTTTGTCGTGCCATCGATATGATCCGGCATTCCGTTTATTGCTAATAGCTTTTGTTCTTTGTTGGTAATAATGCCTGTAATGTATTTATATAGTTCTTCCTCCCATGTATGATGAATTAAACTATCACGGCCTTTAACCGCAAAAACGAGTTGTATATAAATTTGGGAAAAAGTGCCGGCCATCAAGCTCCTGTTTTATAGAAATATCTAAAAACCTGAGTTCAATTTTAAGGAAAAGTTCTTATCACCCTGCTATTTTTTTAACCACAGAGGACACAGTGTTACACAGTGGTTCAAATTACCGAAAGTCATAAAGCTTACCTGATTTTAACAAAAATGATTTTTCCCAATTCCCCCAAAACTAACAAAACACATTTAAACTGAAACTATAAAAAGCTGTGCGCCATACCCGGAATTAATCCGAATATGGCGCACATGCTTGTTGCTCTTTTTGTTAACTATGTGGTTATGCTAAAGGCTTTTACCCGTCACTGCAGCCTGAACGAGACCGGCATCGCCATTTGTGTTCTTACATTTCGGCCCCGCTGAACACCCGGAGTGAATTCTACCTGATTTATTGCATTCAGAGCTGCCTCATCAAGCCCACCGCCTGCAGAACGAACGACATGAGCGTTTTCAACCCGGCCCTGCTCATCTACAACAAAGCTTACCATAACCGTGCCTTCAATACCGGCACGCCTTGCAACTTGCGGGTATTCCAAAACTTCGTATAAAGATTTTAATCCGCCAACAAGCTCAGGCATTTGCTCCACTACTACAAATGTATCAGCATCTGATTCTGCACCTTTTGTAGGTCTTGTGGGTGGCGTTGGTGGTGGCGGCGGAACCAAGAGGTTGCCGTCTTCATCCAGAAAACGCGCAATGTGTCCGCCCTCAATGGTTCTTTTTATATTTGAAAGTAACTCATAATGAGATTGCATCGGTTTTAAATGTTCAGATTTGGCATTTTCCTCTCTTAGCCGGGCTATTTCGTCCTGAACATCACTCATGCTTCTTTCCAGATAACCGGAAACGATTACAGGTGACATCTCTTCGCCGTTAAAGATGATGGTTTCAGGCATTTCGGTTGCATCCGGATTTTTTGCCATGTCTGTGCATGCCATCGTAAGTCCCACAGCAAGCATGGCTAAGGTGGATAGTATTAAGCTTTTTTTCATAGTTGTTTCCTTTTGTTTGGTTGTTTGAGAACAAGATTCAATTCGTTTTAATAGCGTACTCTTATCTGCCATAGCCGCCTTAAACAAAGGCTTTTCGTTGGTATTAATGACAAAATCGTAAAGCATTTTCATGTAATCGGCTGGTTTGGATACACCGGTTTTGAGTACCCCGTCATCACATGAAATTTCCCGCCACTCTGAAGCTTTTTTATACAAAACATGCACAAGCGGATGAACCCAGAACAAATGGCGAACAGCGAGTTCGAGGAGATGAAAGTGATAATCCATTCTTTTTATATGGATGCACTCATGCGTAAGTACGAGTGATAGATTTTGCTTATGATGCAGAACCTCGCGGGGAAGCACAATCCGGGTTTTAAAGAATCCCGTAGTAAATGGAATTCCGGTTTCCCCGGCACTTAATAGCTCAACTTTTCGCCTAATGCCCAGTTTCTGCTTAATCTGATCCAACTCCTTGATAACATCTTTATCTGTAATTGGGGTGGTTTCCCGCAA
>PXCK01000169.1 GCA_003566635.1 Balneolia bacterium
CCACATCAACCTTTATCAATCACATTTTGAACAACTCCCTAAAACGATCCATCAAAACTCCCGGTGCCATACTTATGGGGTTGGGTTCCATAATCGGAACCGGAATTTTTGTGAGTATTGCTATTGCAACGCAAATTTCCGGAAGCGGGATTATCATTGCTATTGTTATTGCTGCTTTTCTGGCAACTTTCAATGGACTTAGCAGTGCTCAACTTGCAGCCGCTCACCCGGTAAGCGGTGGAACTTATGAATATGGCTATCGTTTTCTCGGATCTTACTTTGGCTTTTCTGCAGGATGGATGTTTATGGTGGCAAAATCGGCATCAGCTGCTACTGCTGTTTTGGGATGTATTGGATATCTGTTTTATGCCTTTGGAGTCGGCGCCGATACCTGGCAAATAACTCTTGCCGGACTCGCCTTGCTTATAGTTATGACTTTCCTGGTTTCCGGCGGAATAAGCCGAAGCAATACAGCGAATAAAATCATTGTAGGCATAACACTTTTAGGACTGGCCGCACTTGTGGTTGCCGGGCTTTTCGTTAATGGGATCCCGACTCAACCCATTTTAGATTCCTTTTCTGATACGTCAACCCAAAGCATTTTGTATGCCTCTGCTTTGATGTTCGTGGCTTATACCGGCTACGGTAGAATAGCAACCTTGGGTGAAGAAGTATCCGAGCCGAGAAAGACCATACCAAAAGCCATCATTTTAGCAATGGTTTTCATTGTGGTTATATATTTAGCCGTTTCGTTAACGGCCATCCAAATTATGGGAGCAGAAGCATTCGGCCAAACCGTTGAAGGTGAAGCAGCACCGCTAATGATTGCTGCTCAGGCACTTTCTGTCCCCGGGATTGGAGCCATTATTACGATAGCTGCCATAACCGCTATGCTGGGTGTGTTGTTGAATTTACTACTGGGGTTATCAAGAGTTTTGCTAGGAATGGCACGCAGAAAAGATGTACCCGGCTTTCTGGCAACCATCAATCCCAAAAGTCAAAGTCCGGTAGCCGCAGTATGGGTTACGGGCGCAATTATCGGAATTCTCGTATTAAGCGGTGATGTCGTTTTTACCTGGTCATTCAGCGCATTTACCGTTTTAATTTACTACGCCATCACCAACCTTTCAGCCTTGTTTTTGCCCGCAGAATTACGACTTTATCCCAGAATTATCCCCGCCATGGGATTATTCGGTTGCCTCTTTCTCGCCTTTTTCATCGAACCTGCCATCTGGATGTCCGGCCTTGGTGTACTTGGTTTGGGATTGATTTGGCATATTGTGGCACTTAAAGTTAAGAAGTAGTTTAGCCTTAGCGTGACCCAAAAACTAAAGTTATATCGCAGTAATTTATTCTCCTGCCTGTTTCAACGCTTCAGATTGATTAGAAAAAAGTTCATCCAGATTCTATGAGGTAAATCTGCGAGCTGAGAGTCTCTGTGTAATCCTTTAATTTAATAATGATATCCATAAATAAACTCTGTGCCTCAGTGCCCCTGTGGTAAACAAAAAATAATCACATACAATTTTTACACCGCTTTTCGTTACATCTACCGACTTGGGGCAAGGGGTAAATTCCAGTGTCATAAGCTATTATTAATTAAACAATCTATTTATCAACAGAATTAAACATGAACCAGGAGGTTTTATGAATAATTTTTTACCGAAGTTTTCGGCTGCTATTCTGATTGCACTTATTTTTTATGCAGCAGGCAACTTCAATCCAACCGAAGCAGAGAGACCTTATGAAGCTCCTGATCGGCAAACACAAGTAATCCCATCTGCTGATCGTCCTGTTCAAAGTCTGCGCGACTTTAATAATGCATTGGTTGATATTGCCGAGGCTACCAGCCCGGCTGTTGTAACAGTTTCTACCGAACGTACGGTACGCCAGCGCGTAACGAGTCCCTTCGATATGTTCGACGAATTTTTTGGGCGACCACGCCAACAGCCCCGTGAGCGTGAATTTTCCCAAAGAGGTCAAGGGTCCGGCGTTATTGTCAGTGATGATGGTTTGATTCTTACCAACCACCACGTTATTGCCAACGCCGATACCATTACCGTACGCACCATTGATAATGTTAACCTTGGTGCAACCCTTGTCGGCTCAGACCCGGAGACCGATATTGCCGTATTGCGCGTGCACGCCGAAAACTTACCCAGTATTCAAATGGGTGATAGTGATGAGTTGCGTGTTGGTGAGTGGGTATTGGCAATAGGTAGTCCGCTTAGTCAAAACCTTGCTCATACGGTAACACAAGGGATTGTTAGTGCCAAAGGACGATCAGGAATTAATCTCATTGCCCGCGAAGATTTCATTCAAACCGACGCAGCCATTAACCCCGGCAATTCCGGCGGCCCACTAATCAACTTAGATGGGGAGGTTGTTGGAATCAATACAGCTATTATGTCCAGATCAGGCGGGTTTCAGGGAATTGGATTTGCCGTGCCCATTAACATGGCCCGCGCAGTACTTGAGTCTCTTGTAGAAACAGGAAGAGTAATTCGTGGTTTCATTGGGCTAATGGCAACTGATATCGACGAGCTTGATGCTCGCGCATTTGGTCTGGAAGAAGCACGTGGAATTATTATCACCCAAATTGTTGATGACGGACCGGCAGCAAATGCTGGAATCCAACAAGATGACATTATCATCCAGATGGATGGTCAGAATATCCGGGATTTCAACCATTTTAGAAATCTCATTGCACAACGAGCGCCCGGTTCTAATGTTCGTATTAGGGTAAATCGCGAAGGTGAAATTCTTGACTTTAACGTAACACTAACCGAGGCACCTCAACCAGATCAGGAAGAAGCTTCACCTGAAGAATTATTTGATCGATACGGATTTATGGTGTCTGACATGAGCGAAGGATTGGCCGAGCGCTATAGACTACGTTCCAGCTTGCAGGGTGTGATTGTAACGGAAATCAGCTCAAACAGCCGTGCCGCACAACGCGGACTCAGAGAAGGAGATTTGATTGCATCGGTTAATCGAACACCGGTTACCGATACCGCCGAATTCAATTCAATTATGATGAATATCGAAAGCGGAAATGTAATTTTACTGGAAGTTATCCGACAAAACCAGCGGTTGTTTGTAACCTTCGAAAACTAATTCGTTAGTTTTTTAATCTAAAAACCCGATGTTTGAATACAGACATCGGGTTTTTTTGTAGGGTGGAATAATTTGTCAAAGACTGTAAGTGTCTGTTGAAGAAGTTCGAGACGAGATTTTTCAGAAAAATTCCTCCTTAATTAGTAATCTACAATTGAACTAATTTTTAATATGATTATTCCATTCTAAGTCAGATCGGATACTTAGAGCTTTATAAATTGCATGAGCGTACTCAGCAAATAACTTAATAGCAAATGTGGCACTAGGTTTATCCATTTTAATTAAGTAACCAGTCTCAGTCTCTATACCCGGGATTCGTTCAACAAGAATCTTCTTCTCTTCTGGTTTAAATTTATTTAATACAGATTTTTTTATTTTGTAGTCTGAGTGAGTAGCGGCATGTCGTATTTGTTCAACCACTTTATACCAAGAAATAATATCAATATTACGGGTATTACGAGTTTTATTCTCTGCCACTTCCAAACCCTTTCCCAAACTTCTAAGTTTGTTGATAATTTCTCTATTATTGCCTTTACGATATACCTCCCTAATAACTGCTTTCCATTCTTCAAACGAATTTTTTTCCGTAATTTTTGATAATCTTAGCTCTGACTGTGTCCTGGAAGCATCTATATTAAATCCATAAGAAGCCGCAATATCATATAAAAATGTCTCGAATGCTTCATACGCTTGTGCTACTGCAAGCGCACCCTCTCTTTGAGCCACCCATTTCAGTTTATCAATAATCTCAGCGCCTTCTGCTTTTACAAAACCTGTTCTTCCATAGGGTAACCAACCATTATCTATGGAACCAGTTAAGTCGCTTATAATCAATGAAGTACCATGAAATGGTTCTATGCGGTTTCTATACTTTGATTTACCTAACTGGCTTTCTAATTTTTCAATACTCTTTTGACATATTGCTATCCACAAAGTGTATAAAGAAAAACAAAGTGTTTAATTTATTATACAGCTCAAATAATTCTTTATCTAAGGGATTTGTCAGGGTTTCATCTTTTCTATTAGAGTAAGTGCTTTTAGCCATTATTGTCTTCATTTATTTCTTAACTAAATTGTTCCAATATCAATATTTCGTTTCTACTTCCCAAACGATTTCATCTCAACATTTTTACACATCTGGCCACCCACCCCCTACCTCCAATCTATCCATTCTATTCCGTTTCCGGTCATCTTGTATTTGATGGCGCCTTCCAAAGCGGTAAATCGTACTTGCTCGCTGTGTTCGTGAATTCGTGCTGTTGCGTCGGGGTGAGGGTGTCCGTATCGATTTCTTAATGCGTTTGAAACTACCGTTTTTTGTGGCTTTACCCATTCCAGAAAGTAATCTTGCGAGCTTGTACGGCTTCCATGGTGACCCGCTTTCAAAATATCAGCTTGCAAAAAATCACCGAATGTGTTTGCAAGCTCTCTTTCGGCTTCATGCTCGGCATCACCCGTTAGCAAAAGACGATCTTCTCCATATACTACCATCAACACTATTGATTGTTCATTCGGATTGGTTGAACGTACCGTTGGCAAGGGTCCGAGAACCAGAAATTTCATAAACGGACATAAATCGATTTCGTCTCCAACCGAAACCTCAATTACCGGCACATTTCTGTTTGATGCAGCAACCCGGTATCCCGAAAAAATTGCCGAGTGATATTGAAAGCCGGAATCGTATATGGCATCGATTTCAACATTATCGAGGAGTGAAATTATGCCACCAATATGATCAGCATGGGGATGCGAAAGAAAAACGGCATCAAGCCGGGTAATTCCTCTGGCTCTTAAATGAGGTAACAATACGCGCTCACCACTATTGCCAAACGGAGTGAAAACACCAGTATCATACAAAATATTTTTGCCCGAGGGAGTTTGGATCAAAACGGCATCACCCTGACCCACATCAAAAAAGGTGATTTGGGCATGTGTGCTCGAAACTGACTTCAAAGTTACATCACTCGTATAAATACCAAGTGCAACCAAAAAAGCTATGGCCCATTTCCATCGAATTGCAGGGGTATACAAACTTGCCAATGTTGCAAAGAGCGTAAACCAAACCACATACAACCAGCCGGATTTTAAGTGGAGTGTAAGGTAAGAACCGGGCAGTGCAGCCGAAAACCCCGTGAGCCAATCGAGCAATGCAACCAAATAGTTTGCCGGAATATTTAAAATGTATGCCGAGTTTGGTAGCACATAGCCCAATGCCGTTGTGGCAAATCCCCAAATAAATAAAACCTGGGTTATGGGAGCCGCTATGCTGTTCAGAATGGGACCAATAAGCGAAAACTCTTGAAATAAATCAATCAAAATGGGCAATAGCGCCAGTTGTATGGCTACACTTATGAGTATGAGTTGAGCTATTTTTGCCGGGGTTTTGTATCGTACTTTGGGCGGGAATGCCCCTTGAATAATCGGCAGCGTGGTGAAGATTACCAGTACGGCGGTAAATGACATGATAAATCCAACTGCGAATAAAGATTGGGGATCTATTAATAAGATTACTAAGGCTGCTACACCCGTTAAATTTATCGTATCACTTCGTTTTTGAAACAAGCGGGCAATGGCTATGAAAAACGCAAACACCGACGCCCTTTGAACCGACGGACTAAAGCCGGTAACGCCAGCATACATAAACAATACCACAACAATAATTGTCAGCCCAACCCATTTTCCAAATCTGAAATTCCAAAAGTATGGGATGATTAACCATAGTGGAAATAGCACAAACCCGACATGCATACCCGAAACCGCCATGATGTGGGCCAGACCCGCCCTCGAAAAGTTTTGGCGAACTTCCCGTTCTAACCCTGCTTTGTATCCTATCATAATGGCTTTTGCCAGCTCTGCTTGCTCAGTTGCAAAGACTCTGTCAATACCTATACGTAGGTTTGTTCGCCACCAGCCCCAAGTAAAAATAGTCGGTTCTTTGTTGATTGATATAATTTCAACCCCATTTCCCTGAATGTAAATACCCTGACCATTTAACCATGCCTGCACGTTAAAGTCTGACGGATTGCGTCGGTTGGGGATTTGCTGAACACTAGCCTTTACTGTAATATGACTACCCGGCTGAGCTGTGTTTTGGATCTGCTCGTTCGCACCAAAAAATCGGATTTGTGTTTTGAAACCATGCTTGAAAGTTGGGATAGCGGGGTCTATGGAAACAGAATCAATGGTCATAAACAAGCTAAGTGTTCTGTTGGCATTGAGATGGGCATCGGTTAGCTTTCCGTGCCAGTAAACTTCTTCATCTTCAAATGCGCCGAGAAAGTGTTGTTCAAGCGCCTCATAATTTTGGGGTGATGTTTGAACACCTCTGAAAAACCCAAACGATACTATTAGCAATAAATAGAAAAAAACCGATAGGGTTCCCATATAGGGATTAAGGGTGGTTTTGGTGATTCGATGGAAAAGGAACGATAAGGCTAAAAAAATACTTGTTGTAACAAATATCCAAAATGGGTCAGGCATCCATACAGATGATAATACAATACCGATGCATAACAGAACGGCTGTCCTCACGGCAGGATATTGTGCAAACGGAAAGTTATATGTTGTCTTAGCAGGCATTTTGATTTATTAATCACTCATACCTAAATTCCTTACAAAAAATACCTTCACATGAAAATTTTGTACATTTTTCCACATCCTGATGATGAATCTTTTGGTCCGGCACCGGCCATCAGTAGCCAATTACGTGATGGTCACGAAGTTTACCTACTTACGCTAACCAAGGGTGAAGCCACCAAAGTCCGACACGAGCTTGGCCTTACATTAGAGGAGATGGGGGAGGTTCGTTATAAGGAAATGCTCGATGTTGAAAAAACACTGGGATTAATAGGAATGACCGTGCTTGATTTGCCGGACTCTGCTCTGAAGAGTATGTGTCCGCAGGATATTGAATCGGTAGTTGAAGAGCACATTCATAAAATCCAACCGGATGTTATTGTTACGTATGCTGTACACGGCATAAGCGGTTTTCATGATCACTTGGTGAGCCATGCAGTTGTTAAGCGGGTTTTTTGTGAGATGAAACGGGTAGGTTCACCCTATCCTAAGAGGCTGGCGCTTTTCACTCTGGGGTCTGATTATAAATCGAAAAATCCTATATCGCTTAGTTCATCTAGCAATGATGAGATTGATTGTATTGTTCAGATTGATGAGGTGGATTCTCAAAATGGGAAAAAGGCCCTTGATTGTTACAAGACCTATCAGAAAATTATAGAACGAACGGGTATTTATGAGACTACTCACTATCCAGTTCACTTTGAGTTTTTCGGGGAGTCGTTTAATCCGCCTGTGGCAAATATTACGGATAGGCTTGAGTAGTTTTTTTTCTTCTCGCAGAGACGCGAAGCCGCTAAGATTACCGACTTTCTTTTTGGTTAGTAACTGAAGTTATTCAATCTGTGTTCCTCTGCTAAAATCTGCTTAATCAGCGGTTAATAAAGACTTACCCATTGAGCAAGAGTTTGTTAACCACAACGTACACAACGAATGCACTAAGAACACAACGGTTATTACTATTCATTATAACTTTGTGATCGTTGTGCATTCTTCGTGATCTTTGTGGTTTTAATTCTTGCCAACGTGCCCCGGATTACAGGTGGGGCACGAAACTGCTAAGGTTTTCCGACTTACACCTTTTGTTGAGGATTAAAACTCATAAATCTGTGGCACTCTGTGAAAATCTGTGTAATCTGCGGTTAACCGGAACAAGTTCCACGGTAAAAAAAGAACTACCCATTAAGAAAAGACTTGTTAACCACAACGCACACAACGGATGCACTAAGAACACAGCGACTTTTACTATTCATTATAACTTTGTGATCGTTGTGCATTCTTCGTGATCTTTGTGGTTTTAATTCTCGCCAACACGCCCCCGGTAAACCGGGACAAGTTCCACGGTAAAAAAAAAGAACTACCCATTAAGAAAAGATAGCCTTCAAAAGCACATTTTATCTATTAAAACCTGTCAGGTTTTTCTCAATTTGTTCACGCCTTACTTCTTGCCAATCCGGTAATTTTAAAGATGTCCCTAACTCTTCATTCGTCTCATCAACCATAAAACCGGGACCTTCTGTTGCCACTTCAAAAATCACATTTCCGGGGATTCTAAAATAAATGGATTGAAAGTATTTTCTGTCTTTAACTTCTGTTACGTTAATCCCGAACTCATCTTCTATAAAAGCTTTTATCTTTAGAGAATCTTCAATCGATGCCACTCTATGTGCGACATGGTGAACGGTTCCCAATCCATTTATTCCACGCGGGAGTTCACTTCCATCCTGCACAACTATGGTATTTCCTGCTCCGCCGACACCGGCTTCCATTCTTGTATAAAGACCATCACTTTGTATCTGCTCATAGCCAAAAGCCTCAAGAAATGGTAGTGTTTCAGAAAGGTTTTCAACAGCAAATGTAACGTGATGAACACCGGGAAGGGCGTTATTTTTCGTTATACCATCCGACAACCAAACAGGCTCTCTGGTGTCGGTTTCGTCTTCAAGAATTCCAATTACCAAACCTGAGGGATCATTAAAAAACAGATAACTCTCTCCAAATCTTTGTTCTTCTATTACATCCACACCATGTCTTTGAAGTCTGTTTTTCCAAAATAACATGGAACCTTTGGGAGCTGAGTAAATGGTTTCGGTAACCTGACCCGTACCTATTACCCCTTTGCGAACACCTTGCCCCCTGTAAGGAAACGTGGTAAAAATAGTTGATGGCACCGCAATTTCGTTTCCATAATAAAAGTGATAGACTTTTTCATTATCAAAATTTACGGTTTCTTTAACCAATCGCTGACCTAACAACTTTACGTAAAAGTCATAATCTTCCTGCGCACCATCAACTGTTGCCGTTACATGATGTAATCCTTTTATCAACCCTTTAATGCTCATATTTTTTGTTATCCGTTAAGTATTTCTATAACAGCTTCAATTTCATCATCGTTGATTAAATGCCCCATGCCGGGATAAATTCTTTTATCAACATTCGCACCGAGTTCTAACAACATCTTCTCTGAATCGTGCACGCGTTCAACCGGAATGTGAAAATCTACATCACTACAACCAAGCAAAACCTTGGTTCCTTCGTAATTGCCACTATATTTGCTTGCATCAATATGGGGACCAATTAAGCCACCACTTAGCGCCATGATTCCGCCGTATTTTTTTGCATTTCTTGCGGTATAATCCAGTGCTAAACATGCACCCTGCGAAAACCCCAGAAAGTAGATATTTTCGTCAGCAACTCCACTTTCGTTGAAATGCTTAACAATATTAGCGAGGTTATCTAAAGCCGAATCGAGCCAGGGCTGATTAACATCCCATGGCTGTAGAAAACTGGCCGGATACCAGGTTGCGTTTGTTGCTTTAGGAAAAGCCAAAGCGACATTTTCTTTTTTCACTACATAATTTGCCAATTTGTGCATCCCATCGGATGCATCCCCTCTTCCATGTACGAAAATAATAGCTGCATCGGCTTTATTAGCATCTGTTCCATCAAAAACTACATTTTCGAATTTGTGCAATGTGTTATTCATCGATTATTTCTCCCTATAAATTTTATTTGTTTAAACAACTAACATCGTCTTTCTTGAAATGATTCCCACATACCGCAAAACTAAATAAAACAACTATAGTTATCACCTTGAATTTCTTTCAACTTGAGTGATTTACTACGCTCCAAAAATGTTGACCTTGTCGATTTAGGTCGAAATTTGTGAGAGGGAAGGAGTGAGGACTTAAAAATATTACATCACCTTATTATAAATACCTGCTTTTTCTCTATTGAAACCTATTTGCGCTTACCGGCGTACAATTCCTCAACCATTCATATAGATTTTAAAAGTTATGCCTGCTATTTTTGTTGCTATTATTTTTGGAGTGATGCTCTCCGGTTGTTTTACTCACTCTACATTTACCGATACCTATAGCCCTCAGCTTACCGGAAATGTTGAATCAGATTTCATACCGCTTGATGATTTTAATCGTGTTAAGATTTCCGGATCCTTTTCTGCCTCTTTTGTTCCCGATGCCGAACATTCGGTAACCGTTACAGCTGATGAAGCCGTTCTTGAATATGTATCCATTATTACCGACGGGGACGAGATTGAAATCCGTTTCAACCGAAACCTTAGAAATGTGGGTCGTGTAGAGCTTGAAATTCGCTCTCCTGAGCTGTCATCTGTAGTTACATCCGGCAGTGTTAGTGCTGTTTTTAACGATGTCCAATCCGACTCTCTTCGCATTCGTGCTTCCGGTAGCGGCACATTCTCCGGAACCGGCAGTTTTGATGTTTTAAATATTAACACCAGTGGTAGTGCCAGAGTAAATGGCGAAAATATGATTGCCAATCAAGTTATTATCAGAAGCAGCGGAAGCTCCAGAATGGTCGTTCACGCACTTGATGAAATTTCAGCACGTATATCCGGTTCGGGCACCATAACCTATCATGGTAATCCTCCTGTTGTGGATAGCAGTGTTAGCGGATCAGGAAGTATTCGTAAGGCTCAGTAAGTTTTAGCAGAAGCTATAAACAAAAAACCGACTCTTAAATCAGGGTCGGTTTTTTTTGTTATTGAATGCTTAAGTGTTAGGTCCAACTCCCATTTTCACTCACGAGTCAAAATGTAATTCGAATCATATTTTCCGAAAACGATTCTTCATATTCAAACAAATAGATTACATTGTCGGATGCAGTTGCTATTTTCATCAAACCTTCCTGCTCGAACTTTATAAATCTTACAGAATCATCATCAATAGAAATTTGGGCAATAAGATTGATATTTTCACTCATATTAAAGAAGGTTGTGTAAATGTACTTTTGAGTTGTTACCGTATAATCGCTCCAGGGAAGGAATTCCAAATCATCTAAATTGCTTATTATTTCATCAAATGGGGGGAATTCTTTAAACTCTGCAAATCGGTTATACAGGAATTGTTTGTTTTCTGCTGTCGCGGTTCTTTTATCGATATCATTTATAACTTTAGTACAATCAAAAGCACCAAAATCGCATTTAAAGTAATTTAGTGTGAAGTTATCCACGAAGAAAAACCAATCCCTGTTCCATGCATAGGAAACCCGATCAAATAAGGGGATTGCATCTAAATCCTCGAAATCATTTATTTCAAAACGATGCATAAAATCTGATGGCATAAAATCGTCATTCAATAAATGAATTTCATAATCCGTTGAACCTAACTGCTGATAGACTCCAAACATACCCTTATCTGTGTTAAGTATATTTTTTAGCATTAACCGATTTACAGGCTCACCCAAGTTTACTGTTGATTGTAGCCTAATTTCGTTTAAGTCTATTTCAAACAATGAAATACGGTATTGTCGGGCATCGAACACATTTAATAACCCTTCGTCGTCAATAAATGCGTCGTTTATAGATTGAAACTCGCCGGGGCCCCGGCCACTGCCACCAACTGAAGTGATTTTGTTTCCATTGTTATCAAACATAAAAATAGACCAATTTGTACCGTCGATAAGAATATACCGGTCGTTCTCCAGAGAGAAAAAATGTAGGGGGGCACCTGCTAAAAAGTCTTTATCTATATGTTGTATCTCTTGTGGAATTACATACTCAAAACGCTCCAATAAGTTATTATAAGGTTCGTCATTAAAGCTTATTATTCCAATAAATACAACTAAAAGGAATAGAAGGGGTTTCATGATTTTTTATGGTTAGGTTTAAAATAGAGAGTAGCTTAATTAGCTAATTGCCATAGCGTTATAATACAAAAACTTACTGTATATAATACTGATTTTTAATAACGCACCTTCACCAAACTGTCGAAATAGGCTCCATCATTTACATTAAATACCATCGAGTTTTCACCTATGTGAACCAAGTTTAGGTTTTTACCGATTTCTAAAGGCATGGATATAGCGTTAACCTTTCCATTGCCAATGTCAACTTTTAATACTACCGGATCTATATCACTAAATGTTAATATTGGGAAGACCAGGTAATTGTCAATTGCCGACATTGAATGCACCCAGTCGATAATACCGTTGTTTTTTAGTTGATTAAGCATATCATCTATAGGGTATTGACCTAATTCTACTTCAAAATAATTTATAATCTCATCGCTAACTTTTCTATGTCCAATCCCATCGAATATTTTACTACATTTTGATTCTTCAATCTCACATTCAAAAACAGCAAGTGTGTATTTGTCGGAATAATAAAATTTACTGTTGTGGTATGTATAGGTAATTTGTTCTGTATAGCTGTAAGAAACAACTTCCGGGAAATCCTCACTACTGAAGTTTAGTTTTTCTGAAACAATATCAAACTTATCATTAAACATTACGACAACATAATCATCATCACTTAACTTCTTAAAAACACCATAATATCCGTCAGTAGTAGGAAAAAATTTTCTAAGCCTATATCTGTCTCTTATACTATTTATGAGAAAGTCCTCTTGATATACAAAGTTGTCGTTTTCAACTTTGAAAGTAGAAATCCGCCTTTGGCTTGCATCGAATACGTACAAAATTCCATCTTTATCAATAAAAGCATCATTAATTAAACTAAACTCTCCCGGTCCACGTCCCCTTCTGCCAATTCGGGAAAGTTCATTACCATTTTCATTTATAAGTATTACTTGTATACCATCTATAATAATATTTCTATTTTTGCTTACCGGAATGAAATGTAATACGGATGCAATATGAAAGTCCGTTTCAATTACAGTTTTTTCATTAAGCTGTTTGGTTTCAAACTTGTTTAGAATATCTTGAATATCATCACTTATAAAAATGAGAGTTATTAGTGCTGTGATTGTTAGTTTAAGTCTTATCATACTTTTCACTGTAAATAGATTTTATCTTTAAAAGTAACTGAGATAGCTACTATCCAAAACTATAAATTTAACAAAACTATAGGTCTCTTTTTCAGAAGCTGCAAGAATGATTTTATCATTAGAAGAGCTTAATACTCTAATCTCGTAGTTATTTTCTAGCTGAATGGCGCTTAACGTTCTCCCATAAACAGACAAAAAATAAATGTAGGAATTTTCCCCTGTAGAGTCACCATAGTTGTTGTTATGAAAAATTAAATGATTCTTATAGAACTTTACCGAAGTTGTCCACGGCATTACTCCCATTCGCTTCACTTCATCAGTAATATTTAGTAAAGACATGGTTCTGTATAGCCTGTTAATATTATTCTCAGTTAATTTTCTAGTACCGACATTCATTAAATTCAAATCACAAGACAAACTATCTAAATCACATAAATAGTAGTCTAATGTATAGTTATTCATATAAATGAATGTTTGATCAACAAGCTGAAAACTCAAATCTTCAAACAATATTCGTATTGAATATTGGCTTTCAAAATCTTGTGCACTAAAATGTATTAGCTCTCTATCTATTGAAAAATCACTGTTTAACTCAACTAATAAATAGTTAGAAGTTAATATACTTTTGTAAACACCAAATATTGAACTTGAGGTTGCCATGATTTCATTGATTTGATATTCACCTTGGTACATTCCTACATTGTATTCGGTGCTCAAACTGATAGTATCATCTTTAATGCTAAATGAGGTAATACGCATACTCCTCGCATCATAAACATATAACAAACCATCATTCCCCAAGAATACATTATTAATTTGTTGTAGCTCTCCCGGACCTCTTCCTATTCTGCCCGCTCGGTCTAACTCATTTCCATCTTTGTCTATTAAATGTAATGTCCAAGACGGGGAGTTAACAATAATAAACCTATCATTCTCAATAGGGATAAAACTATTAACATAACTGATAAGAACGTCTGTTGTAAACGAACTATAGGATTCTGCTTTTACAACATTAATGTTGCTGTTTAACTCATTAATTGGGTTGTCCGTTTTTAACAAAAAGGACAACATAATTAGGATATATATCATTTTTTAGCCTTCAAAAACTTTCTTCGAGTTTCTTTTTATATAAAATATTTAACTGTATCTCTTATTTTACCGCTTATGTTTACATAAATAACAGACTGTAAAAATTTTTATTGCACCAACGTATTATTTATTCAATAAATAATATATCGTCTCGCTTTTAAAGAGCTAATCTCATACAGTACAAAATAAACTCCATCACTTCTTCTGCTGCTCCTTATACGTTTTCCAGGTGGCGAAGAGAATGCTCACAACAATGTAGGTTATCATTTGAATGGTACTGAATCTAAATTCGGTTTCTGAGAAGTAGCTGAAGGGTAGTTCTATTAGTATGTGAACTGCTGTAATGCCGACTAAAAACAGGAAAAAGTATTTTATAAAGGAAGTAATCATTTCAATTATTGGGTTAAAATTAAATCAATATAGCGATATGACCTGATAGTTAGTTCCGTGTTGTTTACAAACTTATAAAACCTGGTCAAATAGAATAGTAATTTTTATGTAATCTATGTGTTTGTTTTGTTAACAAACTCTTGCTCAATGAGTACTTCTTTGTTTACCGCAGAACTTGTACCGGTTTACCGGGATTACACAGATTTTAGCAGAGGGTCGCAGATTAATCTCCTTCGAATGTGACAAGCCTACCTTGCAATAGGCAGCTAACAAAAACCACAAAGATCACCAAGAATGCACAACGATCACAAAGTTATAATAAATAGTAACAGTCGCTGTGTTCTTAGTGCATCCGTTGTGTTCGTTGTGGTTAACAAACCTTTGCTCAATGGATGGTTCATTTTTAACCACAGATTTGCACAGAGGTACACAGATTAATTAGGTTTAATTATCAACTAATATCGGAAAGCCGGATAACCTTAGCGACTTTGCGTCTCTGCGAGAAACAAAAACGATCACGAAGTTTTAATGAGCTGTAACAACCGTTGCGTTCTTTGTGCATCCGTTGTGTTCGTTGTGGTTAACAAACTCTTGCACAATGGGTACGGCTTTTCTTACCGCTGATTAAGCAGATTAACGCAGAGAAACACAGATTAATTAGGTTTAATTATCAAGTAATATCGGAAAACCTTTGCGACTTCGCGAGAAACAATACTTGACGTCCCACCGCCAAACCAGTGCAAATTACATCATCATTATGAGTAGATTTATTTATGAACAAACCATCCTAAACCGCTATTTTCACCATTATGAATCAACCCAAAATCCATACCCCTTCCATATTATTCGAAGACGGCGATTTAATCGTGGTTGATAAACCTACAGGAATGTTGGCTGAGAAGAATCCTTGGGAGACCTCCGTTCAGGATTTTGTCGCCCAACATTGCGGCCGGTCTATTCGCATAAAAGATGGTCCCGGCGTAGTGCACCGGCTTGACCGGGTTACAAGTGGAATCATAATCATGGCCAAGAAAGCATCCGTGCTTAAAGTGCTTAATGCTGCGATTGCCAATCGTGAAATTGAAAAAGAATACACTGCCGAGGTCGAGGGTAAACTTATCCGTAAAAGCGGTTCACTTATCCATCATTTGGCTAAGGACAACACAAACAGGGTGGCCAAAGTCTTTAATCAACCCAAAAGAGATACACAAAAAGCAGAATTAGATTTTTGGGTAATTGAGGAAAGACATCAATCAACCTTATTAAAAATCAACCTGAAAACCGGGCGCTATCATCAAATTCGGGCTCAATTTGCTTTTATCGGACACCCAATTATTGGGGATTCTAAATACGGAAGCAAAATTGAAAACAGCCGTGTTCATTTGCATGCTTCAAAGGTTTCATTCAGGCATCCTGTTAAAGGCAATGCGGTAACTGTTGAGAGCCCTGTGGTTTTTGCGGATATCAACAATTAATCACCGCTTCCCGCAGAGTTTTGAATAACCTGTGCATAAAACTGTATCATCTCGCCGTAGTTTTCGATGGATATACGCTCGTTGGTTCCATGTACGCGGTCAATGTCATCATGGGCGGCACGTAGGGGGGAAAACCGATAAATATTGGAGGTAAGGTTGGTGTAGTGGCGTGCATCGGTAGCGCCCGTCATTAGCGTAGGGGAAACGCAAACATTAGGAAATATTTGACGGATAGATATTCGTAGCTGTCGGAATGAATCTGATTTCATATCCGAAACGGATGATGGATCGATATACCCGTTCAGCGCTCTTATTTGAACCTTGTCATTCTCAATGGTTCTTTTCACATGCTTGAGGACTGAATCAACCGAATCATTGGGATGGATTCTAAAATTAACGACCGATTTTGCAACGGTCGGAATCAGGTTGTCTTTCATCCCCGATTCAAAAATCGTAGTTGCCGTTGTAGTTCGTAGTGTGGCGTTAGTCGTTGGAATGTTCGATAACACTCGTTTTATTGCACCTTTAAACAGCCACAAATTGGCGACAAATAATCGCAGGGAGTAGGGCACAACTGCACATAAAGAGGTAAGTGTTGATTTTATCAATCCATCAAATTTTGCGGGCATGGGATTATTCTCCAACCTGCTAATGGCTTCGGAAAGTATAGCTATGGCGGTTTTTCCCTGAGGTACGGATGAGTGGCCACCCTCGCTTTCAACAGTCAGCTCCACACTTAAAAATCCTTTTTCGGCCACAGCCACCAGTGCTACCGGACTTTTTATTCCCTCGATAAGTTCGTCCACAACCGGCAAGCCTTCATCCAACAAATATTCAAGCTCAACACCTCTGCTTTCCAAAATCCGGCTGATTTCACTGGCACCGAACTCACCGTCAATTTCCTCGTCGTGTCCAAACCCCAGATAAATGGTTCTGTCGGGCTCGAACCCCCTTTCGAGCAAATGCTCAACGGCTTCGAGTATGGCCATCACGCCGGATTGCACATCCATTGTTCCTCTGCCGTAAATGTGTTCATCGGTTACTTTCCCGTCAAACGGGGGGTATTCCCAATCGTCTTCGGTTCCGGGCTCAACAGGAACAACATCTAAATGGCAGGTGAGCATGATGGGCTTTTTCTTTGATTTTTCCCCACCCCATTTATACAGCAAGCTGAATTCGTTTATTACTTCTTTTTCTAATTTTTGATGCACCAAGGGAAATGTATCCTCCAGCCATGAGTGCATATTTCGGAATTCATCACCATCTATATCGGCTACCCGCTGTTGGGAAATGGTTTTGAATTGTATGACTTTCCCCAAACGGTGAGCAGCATCAAGCACGTTTACCGGAAGAGGGTTATCAATTGGCTCAACGGCAATTCTTCGTGAGAAGTACACCGCTCTGGCTACCAAAAACAGTACAAAGGCTAATAAGGCTAATAAAAATGAATAAAGCATAAACTACATGGCCACAAAAAGCGGTAAACCCTTATATGAACTTTTCAATTACCGGATTTAACCCGAATTATTCACGAAAGCATGAAATTTAAATCTTATACTATTAAAAATATTGTGTTTAGAAAAATACC
>PXCK01000066.1 GCA_003566635.1 Balneolia bacterium
CGCTGATGTAATGAATACCGATTTCCAAATTCCTTTCTGGGTTACAGGATTAGTTTCAGCTACATTAGTTGGGGCTGTAATTTTAGGTGGTATTAAGCGAATTGGTTATGTAACCGCCAGGTTGGTTCCCCTCATGGCTATCATTTATGTTTTGGCTGGTCTGATTATTTTGTTGCTTAACTACGACCAAATTATTCCAAGTTTCGTTACTATTTTTACCAATGCTTTTAACCCTCAAGCAGGTGCTTTAGGCGTTGGTTCGGGAGCGTTAATATTAACTTTAGCATATGGTGTACAGCGTGGCTTGTTTTCGAATGAAGCCGGACAAGGATCCTCTCCTATTGCTATGGCTGCCAGCAAAACAGATGAACCGGTTCATGCAGGCTTAGTAGGGTTACTTGGCCCATTCATCGATACCATTATCGTTTGTAGCATTACAGGACTCGTTATAATCTCAACAGGCGCATGGGATAGCTACCACCGTGTTTCAGTCAATCCCGCCGGACCGAATATCTCTTATGTATTAGATGAAGAAGTGATCGATGAAAATGTCCCTCGTGTGATTGTGTTTCAAGATGGTATTCCTGTGAACGGTCAAATGAACCGTTTTAACATTCCTGTTGATACCATGTTTGTTGATAATATGTTTAGTACACCATTTACAGGAACTATTGATATCACCGAAAGACAAGCTGTAGCATTCGATGAAGCCGGTAATCAACTCAATCGTTTACATGGTGGGGTTGTTGAAAATGTTGCATCCTTAACATCCACAGCTTTCTCCATTGGTTTATCACCAATATTCCCATTTGGTGAGTTGATTGTTACTATCGCTGTGTTCTTCTTTGTAATTTCTACATCTATTAGTTGGAGTTATTATGGAGAACGTTCAATACACTATCTATTGGGAGACACTTCAGTAATACCTTATAGAGTATTATTTGTTATTGCCCACTTCCTCGGTGCACTCGGTTCGGTAACAGTCGTTTGGTCATTTGGTGATGTAATGCTTGGAATTATGGCATTTGTCAATATTACCGGTTTAATTTTGTTATCACCTATTATTTATAAAATCACTAAACAATACACCGATAAAATTAAGAATCAGTGATTTATGAATAGTTTGGAAAAAGTTACTGAAATTAAACATCCGGTTATTGCGCGGGATTTAACAATCCTGCGCGATAAAGCTACAAAAACAGATGTTTTCAGACTTGCCCTAGGTAGAATTTCTACCATATTGGCTTACCACGCCTTAATGAACATTCCTTTGCGCGAAAAACCGGTTCAAACACCAATCCAGGAAACTACCGGATATGAAATTGATGCCGACATTGTGGTAATTCCTATTCTGCGAGCCGGTTTGGGATTGGTGGACGCTATTACAAACTTTGTCCCGGATGCACGTGTTGGTCACCTGGGTATGTATAGAGACGAAGTTACAAAAAAACCGGTCGACTACTACGTTAACATCCCAAATGGAATTGAAAATGCTCTGGTATTAGTAGTTGACCCTATGCTTGCAACCGGTGGCAGCGCTTGCGATGCAATAGCTTTTTTAAAGTCAAAGGGTGCAGAAAATATACGATTTACCTGCTTAATTTCTGCTCCGGAAGGTATAGAAAAGCTACAAACCGAACATCCTGATGTCCCAATCATTACAGCTGCAATAGATCAAAAACTAAACGACGACAAGTTCATCGTTCCGGGCCTGGGTGATGCCGGCGACCGTATTTTTGGTACTACTTAATACTTTTATGTTCTTAAAAAAAATACTGCCATTTATTCTTCTGGCAGGATTTTTAACCATTTCCTGCAACAGCTTGTCCGATTTTGATGAAGAATCGGTAAATCAAGCATTAGCAGATTCCTTGCTTGGGCTCACAAAAGGAACCGGTGTTTCCATCAGGTTAATGGTTGATGGAAACCTAAAGATTATGGCTACAGGCCCAAAATCAAGAAGTTCTGACAGTTCGGGTGGGTCTGTAACAAGATTAATTGGTCCTCCTGTCGATGTTTTAGTTTTTGATGATGATGGAAACGAAACCACATCTATATCTTGTAATGAGGCTATGTTTAACGCAAAGGACTCTATTTTTGAGTTTACCGGCAATGTTATTGTCCGAACAAGAGACCGTACCTTAAGAAGTGAACATCTTACCTGGAATGAAGCAAACCAACAGTTCGAAACTACGGGTTTTGTAACTATCACAACACCGGCTGACAGTATTGCAGGCATAGGTTTTGTTAGTGATGAAGACTTACTAAATTACAGCCTTGAACGAGTTACAGGACGCTTTTCTTTCGACTAACCATGTATTTCAAGTCCATAATCTATCTTTGTATTTGTATTTCGTTACCGGTGCTGTTTATTTCACTAAAAACTGCTCAAGCACAAACTCAGGTTGAAATTCTAAGACCTGTTGACCGACTTGTAGGTGCTGATTCTGAGCTTGGCCCTGTTCGAAAGTTAATCGGTAATGTTGAGCTTAGAACCGAAAACTTACACATTCTGGCAGATAGTGCCTATCAATATCTTGAAGTAGACCTTCTCGAAGCCTTTGGTAATATCCAAATTGAAACTGACCGACAAATGATTTGGGCTGACAGGGTTCGTTATAATTTAGTTCAGGATGCCAGCCATTTTACCGGAAGGGTTATTGTTACAAATCCGGATGTTACCATATACAGCCAAGAACTTTTTTATGATTTTGTTTTTGAAATTGCCGAGTTTCCGCAGCCGGTACGCTTTGAAGATGAAAATGGAATACTGATTGCCGATAACGGTATTTATTACAGCCTTACAGATAGCTCTTCATTTAAAGGTAACGTTCAGCTTTTTGATAATACCCAATATGCAGAAGCTGACTCTCTAATAGCAATTCGAAGTGAAGATTTTGCAGAGCTTAGAGGGAATGTGTTTCTTTTTGACATTGAAAATGATGCAAGTTTGGCAGCCGATTTTTCTCGTAGTGATTCCACAGGCTTTCGAGAAGCTATTGGAAACGCAAAATTGCAACGAGTAAATGATGCCAAAACCGATACTACTTTTTTGAGCTCACACAGAATAGTGTTACAGGATACCGATACATTGAGCGTTGTTGATGCTTTCGATAGTGTTTCAATCTGGTCGGACAACTATGCCGCTCTCGCCGACTCTTCTCGTTTTGATGATACCAATGATCTTTTTTTTCTTTTTGGACAAGCTCACCTTTGGCAAGAAGAAATGCAGCTCAGTAGTCCTGAAATAGAAATAACAATAGTCGATGACGAAATAGACTTATTACGCTCTACAGGGGGCTCATTTCTTGTATTGCCTGATTCTGCTACAGGGCGTTTCAATCAAATCACAGGCGATTCCCTATTCATATTTTTTGAAACAGGCGATATTAGCAGCTTAGAAGTTTTTCCGGAATCGGAAATGATTGTTCATAATAAAGATGAAGATGACAACCCGGAAGATGCTATTCAACTTAGTGCTCGTAAAATCATTATGTATTTTTCAAGTAGTGATATAGATTCCATGCGGGTACTTCAATCTATTGACGGAAGGTACATACCTGAAGCTCAAAGTCCGGATGACATCCGCTTGGAAGGGTTTATTTTTACTCCCGATGTTCGCCCCGATAAGCCCGAAAGGTGGCTCAATCCACGCTTAAACCCTAATCCACCCGACTTACCATTTGAGCTTCCCACTCGATATATCATCTATCTGGAGTCTATTCCAAAGGTCGAAGAATAAATTCTTTAGCCGTATTCATAGAGTAACATGGATACATATTGGGATGTAATTGTACCTCAAAATCCACTGTGATATTTTAGAATAACACTATCTCATATTTCCCGTATCATTTACGCATGAAAAAAAACAATCCAAAAATAAAACTTGAGAAAGCCCCGTTTGATGCAACCCTTGAGTGGTTAACATTTGCACTTCTTATTTTTCATTGGGTGGTCACCTTGTATTCACTCGCTGTTTTACCGGAAACTATACCAACTCGGTTTGACACCACAGGTGAACCTTCCAGTTTTGGAAATAAGTTTACCTTTATTCTCTTACCTATTTTTGGAACCTTCACAGTGTTATCTATATGAAGGCTTTGAAAAAGGGTCGAGTACCCTTGCAAAGTAAAAATGGTCTGGAATTTTTGGACCAATTTTAAAGGGATGTCCAAGTTTTTTTGAATATCTATATGCCAAACGGCTAAAATTGC
>PXCK01000233.1 GCA_003566635.1 Balneolia bacterium
TACACTTTCTGGTTATATCAATTTGATACAGACACTGATTTATTCTCTGAGCCCGCTGAAGATTCTGCTGTATCTGGTGGTGACGATGGACCTACACCTCCGGCCATGCCAGTTGGGTTTGTCGCTTCTGATATGGTAGGTGAAGAACCTGTTAACCC
The DNA here is from genome assembly GCA_003566635.1 of Balneolia bacterium. GTDB lineage: Bacteria > Bacteroidota > Rhodothermia > Balneolales > Cyclonatronaceae > PXCK01. Next base: position 159 of record PXCK01000233.1, read on the forward strand.
TGGTGAAGTTTTCCTATCCGCAGGACCAAACGATGTATTAGATAATGAAAATATTGTTTATCGTTTGTTCTATTCTAGAAGTGATGATGCGCCTTCTAATCCTCAGGATGCTATCGAATACGAATTCGGAAGCACTCCGGGTGATGGTGATGGCGAAAATCCATTCGGCTTCAGACTAGGCGATCTTGACCCGGGAACTGAATACACTTTCTGGTTATATCAATTTGATACAGACACTGATTTATTCTCTGAGCCCGCTGAAGATTCTGCTGTATCTGGTGGTGACGATGGACCTACACCTCCATCCACTCCAGAAGGCTTTGGTGCAAGTAACATGATTGGTGACGTACCTGTTGAAGAAGGTGAAATATTCCTATCAGCAGGTCCTAACGATGTTCAACAAGATGGCATTTCTTATCGTTTATTCTATGCTTTAACAGCCGACGAAGTTGAAGACCCATTGACCGCAACCGAGTATGCATTTGGTTCTACACCAGGTGATGGTGATGGAAATGATGCTTTTGGCTTTACCTTGGGCGATCTTGAGCCTGGTACAGAATACACGTTCTGGTTATATCAATATAACGTTGATGAAGATTTATTCTCAGTACCTGCTAGTGCATCTGCCGTATCAGGTGAAACAGATACAAGTATTGATGATGACTTAAATAACTTGCCGGATACCATTGAACTAAGCCAGAATTATCCTAATCCATTTAACCCAACTACGCAAATACAGTTTACTTTACCGGAAAGCGGACAAGTAACTGTTCAGGTTTACAATATGGTCGGTCAACAAATTGCAACACTTGTTGACGGTGTGATGAGCGCCGGTTCCCATACTGTGAGCTTTGATGCTACAAATCTCTCAAGTGGTGTGTATCTATACAGATTACAATCAGGAAATGTGGTACTAACAAGAAAAATGATGCTAGTGAAATAGCCTCAACCATTTGAATTAAACTCATGCCCCGCCATTAAAACGGTGGGGCATTTTTTGTTGCAAAAACTTGAGCTTATTAAGAAAAGTTTGCTGTATTTCCCTAACCTATCACTGAGGGTAAAGATTATATATTTCCAATTTATAAATAAACTATAGTTAGAAATGAGTAATAACCTGAGTTCAATTTTAATCACCTCTATTTTTTAACACAGAGCTCACTGAGTAAAGCACGGAGTTACATGGAATTTAAAAAAGAACCCTTCTAAGCATAACGCTAAAAATACTCCTCAACAAGACTTGCAAGTGCCTCATATTCTGCATCAGCCCCTCTTGTTCCTGAGCCATAACTTACAAGACTGCCATCTGGTGCAATTACTATCTTAAATGGGATTGCTCTGACTCCAATTTTACGAGCCATCTCACTCGCTTCTACATAAATAAAATCATATTCGTGTTGATCAGCAAAACGCTTTACGTCTTCGGCTGTATCCGACATCCCCGGTGTTGCAGCTAAAATCACTATTTTATCAGGAAATTCATCTAATGCTTTCTGAAATCCCGGGAAGGTCACCAAACAGGGGCCGCACCATGATTCCCAAAAATCTAAAACCACTATCTTACCTTCGTAATCGGCAACTGAGTGCTGCCCTCCAAAAAAACCTTCGAATTGAGTAGTAACTATTTCATCATAAAGTTTTTCTACATTAACATTACTCGTTGAACTACATGAAATAAGTAGTACAGTCAACATAGAAACAAGCATTACCTTTATAAAAAAACGATTATTCATAACAGATCAAGTTTAATTGTCATATTTTAGTTTATTGATGCAATATTATACTTCTCCTCATTTAAAAAGATGCAAATAAACTTCACCAATTAGGCAATTTCTCAAATTTCTAAGGCAAATAACCTGAATCTTAGGCGATTATTAAGTTAAATCACATTTTAGACTTTCATTTGGTGATCTTATGATCAACTCTTGGTACAATCGTTTTTCTCAACGCATATCTGCGAAATCTACGTGTCAACCTTAAAATTTCTGTTACAGTAATGATAACCCAGATTATTCACCAAATATTTAACCACACCCAATAGTATACACTTATATACCTTATATACTCTGGTTTAAGCTTTAAATATCATACTTTCTTGAATAATTACGGTTAACATAACTACTATCCTGGTTAAGCTGTTTTGAATGATTGCTTAGTAAAACAGACATGAGATACATGACCAATCACCTCAAGTATCACGTACTTCAGTTTTAAAGTGTTGCACCAGTTCTACGAACTCAATAAACAAAAAAAGCCGGCTTGAAATCAAACCGGCTTTAAAATTCTTAGAAGAATAAAAATTTACTTGTCTTCTTTTTTCTCTTCTTTGGCTTCTTCAGATGATGAACTATCATCGGTCGCCTCAGTAGTAGTTGTGGATTCTGCTTTAGCAGTATCTTTTTTAGCTACATCTGTATCCTCAACTACTTCTTCCGATACTTCAGCTTCTGCAGGCTTTTCTTCTTTAGTATCAGTATCTTTAGTCTTCGTTTCAACTGCTGGAGTTGTTGATTTTTTACGACCTGCTCTTCTTGTACGCTTCTTACCGGTTGTCTTACCTTCCGGCTTAACGTCGTTGAAGTCTACAAACTCAATCATTGCAGTAGGAGCACCATCACCCTGGCGTCTACCTAACTTAATAACTCTGGTGTATCCACCCGGTCTGTCTCCAACAACAGGCATAATATCATCATATAAGGCTTTAACTGCTTCTTTATCATTGAGAAAAGAAAAAACCTGACGACGGTTGTGTGAGTTATCATCTTTCTTAGCTCTTGTTACCAAAGGTTCCACATACCTGCGAAGTTCTTTTGCTTTAGCTAATGTCGTAACAATTTTCTTGTTTTTAATCAGCGCTGAGCTGAGGGCACGCATTGTCGCAATTCTATGCGATTTTGTACGTCCCAGTTTTCTACCTCTTACTTGGTGGCGCATATACTAATTTCCTTACGATTTTGTTTTATCCATGTACTTGGACACATCCATACCAAACTGAAGATTTTTTTCTTCAATTACTTCATGAAGCTCTGCTAATGATTTACGACCAAAGTTTCTGAATTTAAGAAGTTCTGATTCTTCTTTAGAAACTAGCTCGCCTATACTATTGATATTAGCAGACTTTAGACAGTTGTATGCACGGACACTTAAGTTCAGGTCTTCAATACTTGTTTTGAGTAAGTTAGAGATTCTAACAGTCTCAGCATCTACTTCATCTTCCTCTTGTGTAAACGGTTCTTCAATCGTTTCCGTAATGAATTTTTCGATGTGATCTTTTAGAATTTTACCGGCTATGGTAAGGGCTTCCTTAGGGTTAACAGAACCATCGGTTTCTACTTCCATTACTAACTTCTCATAATCTGTTCTTTTTCCAACACGAACATTCTCAATATTGGATTTGACAGATTTGATTGGAGTAAAGATTGCATCGATAGGAAGAACACCTATATCTGTTTCATCATCAGATGTATTTTCTTCTGCTGTTACATAACCACGTCCTCTACCTAAGCGTAGCTCTATTTGGATATGAGCATCATCAGCAAGTGTTGCAATGTGATGGTCGGGATTTAATACAGAATATTCTGCACTTGCCTCTTCAATGTCATTAGCGGTAAATGCACCAGGGCCTTTAACACTGACATTTATAATACCACTACTTTGTTCTACTTGCTTAAAACGGACGCCTTTGAGATTAAGAATAACATCATAAACATCTTCTGATACACCTTTAACCGAAGAGTATTCATGTTTTACTCCGTCAATTTTAATTGCAGTAATTGCAATTCCCGGCAAAGATGACAACAGAACACGTCTGAATGAATTGCCAACTGTAACCCCGAATCCTCTTTCAAGTGGTTGTAATACAAATTTACCGTATGTATCGGTACATTCGTCAACGACCAGGCTATTAGGCATTTGGAGATTTATATTGCTCATAATTAATTTAAATAAGTCTTAAAATTCTTTTTACTTAGAGTAAAGCTCAACAATCAACTGAACGTTGATGTTTTCCGGTATATCTTCAAATTCCGGATAGTGCAGGAAACGACCTGACATTGACTTTTTGTCAATCTCTAGCCAGTTATATCTGTTTTTTGGAGCTACAGTAATAGACTCGTTAATAAGTTCAAGATTTCTTGACTTAGGTCTAACTGTAATGATATCGCCTGGCTTTAACTGGTAAGAAGGAATGTTTACTATAATACCGTTTACAACAATATGCTTGTGTGTTACCAATTGACGTGCCTGACGACGCGTACGTGCAAAACCTAGTCTAAAAATAGTGTTATCTAAACGTGCTTCGAGATATTTCATTAGGTTTTCACCTGTAACACCTTCTTTAGCACTAGCTTTCTTAAATAGATTTCTGAACTGACGTTCTAAAAGACCGTAAGTGTATTTTGCTTTTTGCTTTTGCTCTAACTGAATTGCATATTCAGATTTTTTTTGAAAGCGAGATTTGCCGTGTTGTCCCGGACCGTATGGTTTACGTTCCAGGGCTTTACTGAAACCAAAAATAGGCTCTTTGAAACGACGTGCTTTCTTTTGCTTTGGACCTGTATATCTTGCCATTTTATTAAAAAATTAGTTCGTTATTATACTCTTCTTCTCTTGGGCGGACGACAGCCGTTGTGCGGTATTGGAGTTGTATCTTTAATAGATTCAACTTCCAAGCCAACAGTAGCAAGAGCGCGAACTGCAGCTTCTCTGCCTGTACCAGGTCCTTTTACGAATACATTAACCTTTCGTAAGCCCATGTCATAAGCAGTACGAGCCGCTGTCTCAGAACTTAGCTGAGCAGCATAAGGTGTGTTTTTTCTGGAACCCTTAAAACCCTGGTTACCGGCTGATGACCATGAAATAACATTTCCGGCAGTATCAGTAATAGTTACCAAAACATTATTAAATGTGGCCTTAACATATACTAACCCATTGGGGTCGGCCAATTGCTTTTTTTTCTTTTTAGCTGCCGCAGCAGTTTTAGCTTGTCTTTTTGCCATTTTATATCAAATAGTTAAATTACTTTCTTGGAGCTACTTTTTTACCTGCAACCGTACGACGACGACCCTTTCTGGTTCTAGCGTTTGTTTTAGTACGCTGACCTCTTGCCGGTAAACCTCGGCGGTGTCTTAAACCACGGTAGCAACCAATATCCATTAGTCTTTTGATATTAGAGTTTACTTCCGAACGCAGAGCACCTTCCAACTTGAAGCGCTCTTCAAGTAGTTTTCTGATTTCTATAACTTGATCATCGGTCCAGTCACCAACTTTAGTGCTAGGATCGATTCCAAGTTCTGTGAGTATTTCGAGTGAACTGGTTTTACCGATTCCGAAAATGTAGGTTAAACCTATTACACCTCTTTTATTTTTTGGTAAGTCAATACCTGCTAATCTAGCCATATATTAGTATACCTTCGAATTAACCCTGACGCTGTTTATGGCGAGGGTTTTTCTTGTTAATAACATAAATTCTTCCTTTTCTACGCACGATTTTGTCGCTGGAAGCTCTTTTACGAACAGATGATTTGGTTTTCATGTGTCTGAATTATTTATAGCGATAAGTTATTCGTCCTTTTGTCAAATCGTATGGTGACATCTCTACAGTCACTTTATCACCAGGTAAAATTTTAATGTAAAACATTCTCATTTTTCCTGATACATGAGCAAGGATTTCATGTCCGTTTTCTAGTTCAACGCGAAATTGAGCATTAGGTAATGCTTCTACTATTGTACCTTCTTGTTTTATGGGCTCTTGTTTAGCCATTTAATTGTATTTCATCGATTCGAATTTTGGTTATCTCCTCAATATACTCAAAAGTACTCAGAATTTCAGCATTTCCTTCACGAACAACGATATCGTGTTCATAGTGAGCAGATCTGCTACCATCGGCCGTAACGATTGTCCAGCCATCTTTGAGCGTTTTCACTTTCCACGTACCTAAATTAATCATAGGTTCAATAGCAAGTGTCATTCCCGCTCTAAGTCTTTTTCCTGTACCTTTTCTTCCGAAGTTTGGTACAGAAGGGTCTTCGTGCAGGGATTTGCCAAGTCCATGACCAACAAGATCACGAACAACACCAAATCCTTTTTTTTCACAATGCATTTGAACAGCATTAGAAATATCACCAACCGTATTACCATGAACTGCCTGATCTATTCCTAGATAAAGCGATTGCATAGTAGTTCTAAGAAGATCCATTGTTTCCTCATCGCAGTCTCCAACAACAAAGGTGTAGGCTGAGTCGCCATAATACCCTTCTTTTTCAACTCCGCAATCTATGGAAACAATATCACCTTCTTGCAATTCATACTTACCCGGTATGCCATGTACTACCTGTTCGTTTACAGATATACATAGACTACCCGGAAATGGGTTCGATCTTGAGCCATACCCTTTAAATGCAGGTCTGGCATTATTTTCTTTGATGTAATCTTCGGCAACCTGATCTAGCTTGGCAGTTTGCACACCGGGTTCAATATGGCGTGCAACTTCTGCCAATGTACGAGATACAAGCTGTGCGCTTTCTCTCATGAGTTGTATTTCAGTTTCACTCTTGAGAAAAATCATTACATTCTTCTTCTACCTCTAATCCGACCACTTTTCATAAATCCGTCGTAATGACGCATCATCAAGTGGCTTTCAATTTGTTGCAATGTGTCCAAACCTACACCCACAATAATGAGAAGGCTTGTACCGCCGTAGAACATTGCGAAACCAGGTGTTACACCAAAGTTAGCAACAATGGCCGGCAAAATAGCAACAAATGAGAGATATAAAGCTCCCGGGAAAGTAATTTTGGTCAAAATGTTGTCAATGAACTCAACAGTTTGTTTACCCGGTCTTACTCCGGGAATGAAACCACCCTGACGTTTCATAGTGTCTGCCATTTCTTTCGGATTAATTACAATCGCGGTATAAAAGAAAGTAAAGAACACACATATCAGGAAGAATACAATTGAGTATGTAAGCCCGGTAAAGTCACCGCTCCATTGCGTTAAAGCTTGAACAGTTTCATTATTGGGGAAGAACATACCAACAGTACTTGGAATGAACATAATAGACTGAGCGAAAATAATTGGCATTACACCTGCGGCATTAACACGTAGTGGCAAATATTGGGTTGTACCACCATATACTTTACGACCAACAACTCTTCTTGCATATTGTACAGGTATTCTTCTTTGTCCTTGTGTTAACAGTACAACAGAAGCAACAACCAATACAAGAATAAGCACTTCAGCAATTACAATAATAGCATTGTCTTGCGTTCTCCACTCATTCATAAAGTTTGTTGGCAATGCAGCAATTATACCAATCATAATTAAGAGGGAAATACCATTTCCGATACCTCTCTCAGTAATTCGCTCTCCTAGCCACATTACGAATATTGTACCTGCTGTTAGTACAATCATACAGTTGATGATGAAGGCAGTGCTTCCTACAACAATTGCATCAGGTTGGGTTGCCAAGAGGTTAATACCAAAACCGATAGATTGTACTAAAGTAATGAGTACCGTACCGTAACGCGTTAACTGGTTAATTTTTCTTCTTCCTTCTTCTCCTTCACGTTGAAGTTTTTGGAAGTAAGGAACAACCGCTCCCATCAACTGAATAATAATTGCAGCAGTAATGTAAGGCATAATACCAAGTGCAAATACACCGGCACGACCAAACGCACCACCCACAAACATATCAATCAATCCAAGAAAGTCAGTTGCAGGACCACCGCCGGATTGAGCAAGTATACTTGCGTCTACACCTGGCATGGTGATAAAAGTTCCGAGCCTGAAAATCAGTAAAATACCGACCGTATACAGGATTCGTTTTTTTAATTCTTCAATTTTGAAGATGTTTTGGAAGTTTTCTATCAAACTCATCAGATAACGAAGTCGTTTTTATGATTCTGTGTTGTTTGAACTATCGGCATCATCACTACCGGATGCTTTAACGCCGACATTATGTTCAATTTTTTGAGCAGAACCACCCGCTTTAGAAATTACCTCTTCCGCTGATTTACTGAATGCATGTGCTTCAATTGTTACGGATGAAGTAAGCTCGCCACGACCAAGAACTTTAACCAGATCTTTTTTTCCTACAAGACCTACTTTGTTAAAATCGCTGATGCTGATGGTTGAAGTCAATTTTCCTTCTTCTATTAGCTTTTGGATTGTATCCAGATTAACAGCTTTATACTCTACACGAAAAGGGCTAACGAATCCGAATTTTGGAATTCTTCTTTGAAGTGGCATCTGGCCACCTTCAAAACCTCTTTTGTATGAGTAACCGCTAATTGATTTTTGGCCTTTATGACCACGGCCAGACTGCTGACCTAAGCCTGAACCCTCACCTCTACCAACACGCTTACGTGTCTTGAGGTTAGTTTTTGGCGCTTTAAGTGTATGTAATTTCATCGGTAGTAGGAATTTGAATTCCGATTAAATTTCTGTTATTAACCTTCAAAGACTTTGCTGAGTGGTACCCCACGTCTTTGAGCGATTTCTGAAGGATCAACTAACTGCTTTAAAGCATCTATAGTTGCTTTTACCATATTGTGTGGGTTAGACGACCCTAATGATTTACTTAATATATTAGTAATACCGGCACTCTCAAGTACAGCTTTTACAGGACCACCGGCAATAACTCCGGTACCTTCAGAAGCAGGAACTAATAATACCTCACCGGCACCACATTTCCCGGTAACTGAATAAGGAATAGTACCCGCACTATTAATTGGTACTCTAATAAGAGACTTACGTGCGTCATCTACACCTTTTTGGATTGCATCGGAAACTTCATTTGCTTTTCCCATACCATTCCCAACAATACCTTCTTTGTTACCAACCACCACTATAGCATTAAAGCTAAAACGACGGCCCCCTTTCACTACTTTTGCTACTCGGTTAATGTGAACAAGTCTGTCATCCAGATTTAGTTCACTGGCTTTTATATTGTAATTACGACGTCTGAATCTAGGCATATTGCTTGATAGGATCGGTTAGAAGTTAAGTCCACCTTCACGGGCACCATCGGCAATAGCTTTAACTACTCCATGATACTTGTAACCGCTTCGGTCGAACACACAATTTGTAATGTTTTTAGATTGAGCAACCTCTGCAATTTTCTTGCCTACGTGAGTTGCTTTTTCTGATGCTGGCTTACCATCTAAATCAGATTTAAGATCTTTTACCAAAGATGAACAGCTTGCTAATGTTACCCCATTAATATCATCGATTAATTGAGCATACACATGTTTTGAGCTCTTGAATACAGAAAGCCTGGGACGCTCGGCTGTACCGGATACCTTGCTGCGTACTCTACGACGTATTCTGTCTCTTTTGCTTGAATTTACGCTTAGTTTTGATTTCATAATTATTTACCTGCTGATTTACCTGCTTTTTTACGAACTGCTTCACCTACGTAGCGAACACCTTTACCTTTGTAAGGCTCGGGTTTACGAAGTGATCTAATTTTAGCGGCAACCTGACCAACTAAAGCTTTATCTATACCGGATACAATAATTCTGGTATTTTTTGTGGTCTTGGTATCAACTTCAATATTAATACCGGCAGGTGGCACGAAATAAAAACTATGAGAATAACCAAGTGCCAGTTCAAGAATGTTGCCGTTTAAGGAAGCTCTAAAACCTACACCAATAATTTCAAGTTCTTTCTTAAAGCCATCATTTACGCCTGTTACCATGTTATTTATTAAAGAACGGTAAAGGCCATGCATTGCGCGGCTTTGTCTGTCATTATTTTTTCTTGAAAGGCGAATTTCGCCTTCTTCGTTTTCAACAACAATACGGGGATCTACACTCAAGCTGAGTTCACCTTTATTGCCTTTTACTTTCACGACATTGTCGGAAATAGAAACCTCGGTGTTGTTTAACGGAATGGGTAAAATACCTATACGTGACATAATATTAACTCAGATTAATAGACGTAACAAATAACTTCACCGCCCACATTTAACTTGCGAGCTTCTTTGTCGGTCATTACACCCTTGGAAGTTGTCAAAATTGCGATACCATATCCATTAAGTACGCGTGGAATATCTACAGATGGTACGTATTTACGTAGTCCTGGTCTGGATACTCTTTTAATTTTCTTGATTACCGGATGTCCGTAGTGATCGTACTTAAGGAATAAACGAATTAAACCTTGTTTACCATCATCGATATCCAGATAATTTTGAATGTAACCTTTATCTAAAAGAATTTGCGTTACAGCACGCTTAACTTTAGAAGCAGGCACATCAACTCTTCTGTGTCCGGCGCGTTGAGCGTTACGGATACGAGTTAAAAAGTCTGAAATTGGATCAGTCATGATTGTTATTATTTAAATTTATTGATTACCAGCTGGCTTTTTTAACGCCAGGTAGTTCACCTTTTAATGCTAATTCACGGAACTTAATACGTGAAACTCCAAATTTACCCACAAATCCACGTCCACGACCTGTAAGGCTACATCTGTTACGAACACGTACAGGGCTAGCATTACGAGGTAGCTTTTGAAGAGCTTCGTAATCGCCGGCTTCTTTCAAAGCTTTACGCTTTTCAGCATATTTAGCGGCTACGGCTTTTCTTTTTTCATTGCGAGCTATCCAAGATTTTTTTGCCATGATATATATTAGTTTTTATTGCGTTTTACGAATGGCATTCCAAAATGTCTTAATAAAGCTATTGCTTGTTCGTCATTAGGAGCGGTAGTTACAAAGGTAATATCCATTCCATGAAGCGCATCAATTTTATCTGTATCAATTTCCGGGAAAATTGCATGTTCTTTGATACCCATAGTGTAATTTCCTCGACCATCGAAGCCTTTATCACTTACACCTTGAAAGTCACGTGTACGTGGGAGAGCAAGGTTGATTAGGCGGTCGATAAACTCATACATTTGAGTACCACGTAGTGTAACTTTGCAACCGATTGGCATACCATCGCGAAGCTTAAAGTTGGAAATAGATTTTCTTGCTTTAGTAAGTACAGGTTTTTGTCCTGTAATTAGACCGATGTTATTACTAACATCATCTAATTTCTTGCGATCAGCTACTGCATCACCAACACCTGCATTAACTACAATTTTAGATATGCGAGGAACGGCCATGAGATTGTCGATACTAAAGTCTTTTTTAAGCTTTGGAACAATCTCTTTTTTATAAAAGGTATAAAGTCTTGCTTCTGCCATAATTATTTCTGATGAATCTATTTATCGATAACTTCGCCGCTGAGTTTTGAAACTCTTACCCAACGTGATTTACCGTTTTCTTCAATTTTTGTTCTCCCTACACGGGTTGCTTCGTTATTTGTAGGATCAATAGGAAGTACATTAGAAACATGAATTGGCATTTCACGATCTAAACGACCACCTTGCGGGTATTCCTGACTTGGTTTTTGGTGTTTGGTTCTAACGTTTACACCTTCTACCAATACTCGTTCTTTAGCAGGAAATACCATTAGTACCCTACCGGTGCTACCTTTATCAGCACCGGAAATAACTTTTACAACATCACCTCTTTTGATGTGTAATTTGTTTTGTTTGTTAAATTTCCGTGACATAATTCTGCTGATTTATAGTACTTCTGGAGCTAATGATACAATACGCATGAAGCTTTTTTCTCTAAGCTCACGTGCTACCGGCCCAAAAATACGAGTTCCTACTGGTTCATTGTCTTTATTGATAACAACTGCAGCGTTTTCATCGAATCTAATGTAACTACCATCAGGACGACGGTATTCTTTTTTAGTTCTTACAACAACAGCTGTTACAACTTGCCCTTTTTTTACGTTACCACCGGGTATAGCAGTTTTTACAGAACAGACGATTAAATCGCCTACACCTGCATAACGTCTTTTTGAATCGCCTAAAACCTTGATGCACATTACTTTTTTTGCACCACTGTTATCGGCAACATTTAATATCGATTGAGTTTGTACCATGTTTAGTTACCTCAGGTCCGGATGTTAAATGGCTTTTTCTATGATCTCAGTTAGTCTCCATCTCTTACTCTTAGAATAAGGTCTGGTTTCCATAATGCGAACTAAGTCGCCTGCTTTGGCTTCGTTGTTCTCATCGTGAGTCATGTATTTTTTTGTCTTGGTAATAAATTTACCATAGATAGGATGCTTGATTTGGCGTTCTACCGCAACGGTAATGCTCTTATTCATCCGGTCACTTACAACCCGGCCTATCCTGACTTTTCTTTCTTTACGTTCAATTTTTTCTGACATACAAATATCCTGTACAGGTTATGCGTTGCTTTCCATTTCAGCAATAATAGTGGTTAGACGTGCTAATTCGCGTCTATGCATTTTAAATCTTGCAGGATTTTCCACCTGTCCTGCAACTGCTTTATTAAAACGCATTTTCTGTAGAGCTTCCTGCTCTTCTTTAACACGTAGCTTCAACTCTTCCAGAGATAAGTCTCTTAATTCATGTGCTTTCATAGTATTCTCCGAATTTTAACTTCCCTGGTAGTTTCTGCGAGTAACAATTTTCGTTTTAATAGGCAATTTAAACTGCGCTAAACGAAGTGCTTCGTATGCAAGTTTTTTGCTAACACCGGTAACTTCAAATAAAATTCTACCGGGGTGCACTACTGCAACAAAATGGTCAAGAGCACCTTTACCTTTACCCATACGGGTTTCAGCCGGCTTACTTGTAACAGGCTTATCCGGGAAAATACGAATCCAGATTTGTCCCTCACGAGACATTCTTCTGGAAATAGCAACACGGCATGCCTCTATTTGACGGCTGGTAATGTATTTAGGCTCTAATGCCTTAATTGCAAAATCACCGAATGCAATTTTGTGGCCACGGGAAGTATTACCTTTAATTCTTCCTTTGTGAACACGTCTTCTTTTAACTCTCTTTGGTTCTAACATGACTCTGGATTATTAAAATCTTGTCTTATTATTGTTTCCGGCCACGTCCCTGACCGCCTGTTCTTTTTCTGCGTTCACCTCTTCTGCCGCCAGATCTACGCTTATCGGCTGGTGCTTGTTTATCTTGCTTGGATGTTAAAGCAGCAGGAGTTAAATCAACATCACCAATAATCTCTCCTTTGAAAATCCAAACAGAAATACCAATGCTACCATAAATGGTTTGAGCAGTGTGGTTGTGATAGTCAATTTCTGCACGCAATGTATGAAGTGGTACACGACCTTCTTTGTATTGCTCGGTCCGCGCCATTTCTGCACCGCCTAAACGACCACTACATTTTACCTTAATACCTTTGGCACCCATTCTCATTGCAGAAGCAATTGCAGATTTCATAGCTCTTCTAAAAGAAATACGAGCTTCCAATTGCTGCCCTATATTTTGAGCAACCAAACTTGCATCAACTTCAGGTCTTTTAATTTCACTGATGTTGATTTGTACTTCTTTCTTTGTGAATTTTTTTAATTCTTCACGAAGTTTTTCTACTTCTTCACCACCACGACCGATGATAACACCAGGACGACTGGTTAAAAGTGTAAGTAGTACTCTTTTGGGAGTTCTTTCAATAATGATGCGAGATAAACCTGCACTACGAAGTCTATTTTGCAGATACGTACGAAGCGTATGATCTTCTTTTACGTTATCTGCAGCACCTTCTTCTGCATACCAGTTAGAATCCCATCCGCGGATGATTCCTAATCTGAGACCGGTTGGATTAGTTTTTTGTCCCAATGTCTTATACCTCGTTGTTTTCGTTTAACTCATCAATAGTAGATACAACCACTGTAATATGGCTCATGCGCTTACGTATTGGATGCGCACGTCCTTGTGGTGCAGGTTGTATTCTTTTTAGTGTTGGTCCTTCGTCAACCATAATGGTTTTCAGAACAACTTCACTTTCATCAAAAGATACTTCGTCGAATTTGTCACGAAGATTTCCAAGAGCAGAGCGAACTACCTTCTCTACATCAAGGGCACCTGCTTTGTTCATGAATTTTAATGTTGACAAGGCTTTATCTAAACGCATACCACGAACGGCATCAGCCACAAGTCTTAATTTCCGTGGAGATCTGCGAATATATTTTTGGACAGCTCTTGCCTGATATGTGCTAATTACTGGTTCCATATTAATTAACGTTTATCCCCTTTCTTAACAGGGTGACCTTTAAATGTTCTGGTTGGTGAAAATTCACCAAGTTTATGACCTACCATGTTTTCAGTTACAAAAACAGGTACAAATTGTTTACCATTATGTACCGCAAAGGTCAATCCAACAAAATCCGGAGTAATTAATGATCCTCTCGACCATGTTTTAATTACTTTCTTAGACTTTGTTTCCAATGCCTGGTCAACTTTTTTCTGAAGTTTATAATGGACGAAAGGTCCTTTTTTTAATGATCTTGGCATACTTTAATTACTTTTTGTTACGACGACGAACAATAAATTTGGATGACAATTTACGCTTATTACGTGTTTTCTTACCTTTAGCAATTTGTCCCCATGGCGAACGTGGGTGACCTCCGGAGGCCTTACCTTCACCACCACCCATTGGGTGATCTACCGGGTTCATTGCTACACCACGTGTGGTAGGTCTGATACCTTTCCAACGGCTTCTACCTGCTTTACCAAGAGTTACGTTCATATGATCAGGATTACTTACAACACCCACGGTTGCCATACAGTTACCCAAAATCATTCTCACTTCTCCTGAAGGAAGTTTTAAGGTTACATATTTTTCTGATTTCGCAATTAATTGAGCTGATGTACCCGCACTACGTACTATTTGACCACCTTTACCGGGCTGCATTTCAACATTGTGAACTACAGTACCAAGTGGCATATTTTTAAGTTGTAGTGAGTTGCCAAGATCAGGTGTACCTGATGCACTATTAATAATAGTATCACCAACTTTTAATTTATCCGGAGCAAGGATGTACCTTTTTTCACCATCAGCATATACAACTAATGCAATACGTGAAGTACGATTAGGATCATACTCTATCGTTCTAACTGTTGCCGGTATATCAAATTTATTTCTTTTAAAGTCGATTAAACGGTAACGTCTTTTATGACCACCACCTTGATGGCGGGTAGTAATTCTACCATTATGATTACGACCGGCTTTTTTCTTAAGCGCAACAAGCAAAGATTTTTCCGGAGTTGACGTTGTAATATCGTCAAATACCGGGGCAATTCTGTGCCGTGTTCCGGGTGTCATTGGTTTTAGTTTTCTTGTAGGCATGTCTATATGCTGTTAGATTTCACTAAAGAAGTCAATAGCCTGTCCATCTTTTAGGCTAATGAATGCTTTCTTAATTTTAGGTTTACGACCACTGATATAACCGCCTTTGGTAAAACGACCTTTTGGCTTTGTTGCGGTAATCAATGTGCGAACAGAAGTAACATTTACATCAGGATACAATCTTTCAATTTCTTGCTTTATATCTGTTTTGGTTGCAGACATATGAACTTGAAATGCATAATGATTGTGTTCTTCCTGGATGCGAGTAATTTTTTCCGTCAATAAAGGCTTTATTAAAACTTTACTCATGCTGCTGCCTCCTCATGCTTTTTGTTAAAAACGCTTTGAAGAACTTCCAGTGCAGACTCAGTAATTACTAGAGTTTGGGCGTGAAGAATTTCATAGGTTGAAGGCTTGTTCGCTTCTAATATGTTTAATTTCGGAATATTTCTTCCCGATTTGTACACATTAATATCTGCTGCTGCAGTTAACAATAAAACTTTGTTCTCAGCTAAGTTTAAAGCAGATAAAACTGAAACCATTTGCTTGGTTTTGGGTGCATCAAATGAGATGTCTTCAACAACAACAATTGCTTCTTCTCTTGCTTTATATGTTAAGGCAGATTTACGGGCAAGTTCTTTCATTTTTTTAGAAAGACGAATACCGTAATCTCTTGGCTTAGGACCAAATACAGTTCCACCGCCTTTTAATAATGGAGAACGTAATGTTCCTCTTCTGGCGTTACCCGTTCCTTTTTGACGATATAACTTACGACCACCACCTCTTACTTCTGAGCGACCTTTTGTTTTTGCAGTACCTTGACGCTGGTGAGCTAAATAAGCTCTAACATCTTCATAAACAAGAGTATCTCTGGTTTCGATATTGAAAATATCGTCACTGAGCTCAACTTCTCTACCAGTATCGGTTCCGTCTAATTTTTTTATACTAATTTTCATGATCTGTGCTTATAAATATCACGCATTATGAATTTCAACAAGTCTGCCTTTTGGCCCCGGAACAGATCCTTTTACAAGAATCAAGTTGTTCTCAGGTATAACTTTTACCACTTGCAACTGCTTGGTTTTAACTCTCTCATTGCCGGTTCTTCCGCCCATTCTCATACCTTTAAATACTTTTGATGGATCCGAAGATTGGCCAATTGATCCGGGCGCTCTTTCTCGGTTATGCTGACCATGAGTTCTGTCACCCACGCCTTTAAAACCATGACGCTTAACAACACCCATAAAACCTTTACCCTTGCTAGTTCCGGCAATATCAACACTGTTGCCTTCAGCAAAAACATCGGCTACGGTTAATTCATCACCAAGATCCAAACCTTCAGGTAAATAGTCGCGAAATTCGCGTACATATCTTTTTGGTGTTGTACCGGCTTTATCGAAATGACCTTTCATAGCCTTAGTTGTGCTTTTTTCTTTCTTCTCGGTCATTGCTAATTGAACAGCATTATACCCATCTTTCTCTTCATGAAATATTTGGGTGATGACGCATGGACCCGCTTCGATAACTGTTACCGGTAGCAAGTTTCCAGCTTCATCAAATACGCTGGTCATTCCTAATTTAATTCCTAGTAATCCGCTCATTTTTTTATTAGAACTTAATGTGTTTATCAGACTTTAATTTCAACATCCACACCAGACGGTAACTCAAGTTTCATGAGTGCATCTACTGTTTGTGAACCGGTTGAAAGTATATCAATAAGTCTTTTGTGAGATCTGGATTCGAATTGCTCACTTGATTTTTTATCAACGTGAACAGAACGGTTTACTGAGATAATTGTCCTTTGTGTGGGTAACGGTATTGGACCTGAAACCACAGCACCTGTTGATTTAACAGTTTTGATAATTTTCTCAGATGACTTATCGATCAAGTTGTGATCGTAAGATTTTAATTTAATTCTGATTTTTTGTTGTGTAGCCACGTATCTGTACCTGCTCTTAGTCTAAAATTTTACTTACCACACCGGCACCTACGGTACGACCACCTTCACGAATCGCGAAGCGAAGTCCTTCTTCCATAGCTATCGGTTGAATTAAATCTACGGTAAGGGCTACGTTGTCACCCGGCATTACCATCTCTACGCCATCCGGTAATTCACAAATTCCGGTTACGTCTGTGGTACGGAAGTAGAACTGTGGACGGTATCCCTTAAAGAACGGCGTGTGACGTCCACCTTCATCTTTACTCAAGATATAAACCTCACATGTAAACTTCTTGTGTGGTGTTACACTGTTTGGCTTACATAGTACCATTCCGCGTACCAAGTCATCTTTGTTGATACCACGTAACAAAATACCTGCGTTGTCGCCGGCTTGTCCTTCAGGTAATAACTTACGGAACATCTCGATTCCGGTAACTACAGACTTCATCTTATCATCGTTGATACCTACAATATCAACCTCTTCGTTGAGCTTGATTACACCACGCTCAATACGTCCGGTTGCTACGGTACCACGACCTGTAATAGAGAATACGTCCTCAATCGGCATCAAAAACGGCTTATCAACATCACGCTCAGGAGCTGGAATGTAGTCGTCAACGGCTTGCATTAACTCTATAATCTTCTCTTCCCACTCAGCTTCGCCATTCAAGGCACCTAATGCAGAACCCTTGATTACCGGAATATCATCTCCCGGGAATTCGTACTTGTCTAACAACTCACGAACTTCCATTTCTACTAACTCAAGAAGCTCTTCGTCGTCTACCAAGTCAACTTTGTT
This sequence comes from Balneolia bacterium, assembly GCA_003566635.1. Lineage (GTDB taxonomy): Bacteria > Bacteroidota > Rhodothermia > Balneolales > Cyclonatronaceae > PXCK01. Next base: position 18,076 of record PXCK01000233.1, read on the forward strand.
CATGAATACTACCAAGTATGGTACACCTACCTGACGAGCCAACAAAATGTGCTCGCGGGTTTGTGGCATTGGACCATCGGTAGCTGCTACTACGATAATTGCTCCGTCCATCTGTGCAGCACCGGTTACCATGTTCTTTACATAGTCGGCGTGACCCGGACAATCTACGTGTGCGTAGTGACGGTTATCTGTTTCGTACTCCACGTGAGCCGTTGCAATGGTAATACCACGCTCACGCTCCTCAGGAGCATTATCGATCTCGTCAAACGCCTTCGCTGATCCACCATATTTGGTAGATAATACGCGTGTAATCGCTGCTGTCAAGGTCGTCTTGCCATGATCTACGTGGCCTATTGTGCCTATATTAACGTGTGGCTTATTACGGTCGAACGTTTCTTTTGCCATAATGATTGAAATCTATCGTTGTTAATTAATTGTCTTCTAAAATTGTTTTTGCTATTGAATCAGGTACCGGAGAGAATTTTTTAAATTCCATTGAGTAAACGGCACGTCCCTGAGACAATGAACGTAAGTGTGTGGAATAACCGAACATTTCCGACAACGGAACTTCTGCTTCGATTACAGTCCCTTCAACTTTATTTTCCATGCTGCCAATTACTCCACGGCGGCTGTTTAGGTCACCCATAATATCACCCATATAATCTTCGGGAGTGATAATTTCTACTGCCATAATAGGCTCAAGTAAAATAGGCTTAGCTTTTCTTGCTGCCTCACGGAAACCTAGCTTAGAACAAAGTTCAAATGATAGAGCGTCGGAGTCAACATCATGATACGAACCATCAAACAAGCGAACTTTTATACCTTCTACAGGGTAGCTGGCCTGGATACCGTTCGTTAATGCTGCTTTGAATCCATTTTCACAAGGGTTAATAAATTCACGAGGAATGTTACCACCTGTTATTTCATTAACAAATTCAAAACCAGTATTACCTTCAAGAGGCATAATTTCAAACTGAACATCAGCGAATTTACCACGACCACCAGTTTGCTTCTTATAAATTTCACGGTGTGTAACCGACTGTGTAATGGTTTCTCGGTAAGAAACCTGAGGCTTACCAACGTTGGCTTCAACTTTAAACTCACGCTTTAATCGGTCTACAATAATTTCGAGGTGAAGCTCACCCATACCAGCAATTGTGGTCTGACCGGTTTCATCATCTACGTTAGTTTTAAATGTAGGATCTTCTTCCGCAAGTTTAGCTAAACCAGTAGATAATTTGTCATTATCTGCTTTTGTTTTAGGCTCAACTGCTAATTTAATAACCGGCTCGGGGAATACCATTTTCTCAAGAATAATTTCATTATTCTCAGCAGAAAGTGTGTCGCCTGTACGTACTTCTTTAATACCAACTGCGGCACAAATATCACCCGCTTTAACTACCTTAATGTCCTCTTTAGAGTTAGAGTGCATTTTGAGTAGGCGTCCAATTCTTTCACGTTTACCTGTTGAAGTATTCTTAATGTAAGAACCGGCCTCAAGTGTACCTGAGTAAACACGAATAAAAGTCAACTTACCTACATAAGGGTCTGTTGCAATTTTAAACGCTAATGCAGCGAAAGGCTCATCATAATCTGGTCTACGCTTGATTTGAACGGATTCATCATCCGGATCAGTACCGATAATTGCTTCGATATCAACCGGAGAAGGCATGTAGCTAACAATTGCGTCTAACAACGTTTGAACGCCTTTGTTTTTGAAAGCAGTACCACAAAGAACAGGATTAATATCAAGCGCAATAGTTGCTTTACGAATACCTGCGATTATTTCATCGTTGGAAATCTCCTCTTCCATCAAATACTTTTCCATGAGTTCTTCATCATGGTCAGCTATGGATTCGATTAAATTTTTACGGTATTCTTCGGCTTGCTCTACTAAATCTGCGGGAATATCAATTTCATCGTATGCCGCACCCATTGTTGTGTCGTCCCATACGATACCTTTCATTGAAACAAGATCTACAACGCCACGGAATTGGTCTTCCTGTCCGATTGGTATTTGTAGTGGAACCGGATTTGCTTTAAGGCGTGTTCTCATTTTCTCAACTACATTGAAGAAATCAGCACCCGTACGGTCCATCTTGTTAACAAATGCCATCCTTGGCACTTTATATTTGTTGGCTTGTCTCCATACTGTTTCTGACTGAGGCTGAACTGCACCAACGGCACAGAATACAGCAACTGCACCATCTAATACTCTTAATGAACGTTCTACTTCAATAGTGAAGTCAACGTGGCCGGGAGTATCGATGATATTAATACGGTGATCTTTCCAAAAACAAGTTGTTGCAGCAGATGTAATAGTAATACCACGCTCACGCTCTTGTTCCATCCAGTCCATAGTGGCATCGCCATCATGAACTTCACCAATCTTGTGGGAAATACCTGTATAAAATAGAATACGCTCAGATGTCGTAGTCTTACCCGCATCAATATGGGCCATAATGCCAATATTTCGGGTTTTCTTTAATGCGTCAATTACTTTGGTTTGTGCCATTGTGGATGACTATAAATAGTTTAATTAAAATCTAAAGTGTGCGAATGCTTTGTTGGCTTCTGCCATACGGTGTGTTTCGTCTCTTTTACGAACAGCGCCACCTTCATTATTTGAAGCATCAATAAGTTCTTTAGACAGACGAGCAGCCATAGACTTATCATTTCTGTTTTTTGCTGAATTAATAATCCAGCGCATACTTAATGCAGTGCTTCTTTCCTGACGTACTTCCATTGGCACCTGATAGGTAGAACCACCTACTCTTCTGCTTTTAACTTCGAGCATGGGTGCTGCATTAGATAATGCATCGCGAAATACTTCAATGCCGGGCTTACCGGTTTTTTCTTCAATAATTTCAAACGCCTGATATAAAATCTTGCTGGCAACATTTTTCTTACCGTCTTTCATTAACGAGTTCACAAAACGAGCTACCATTTTGTCGTTAAATTTCGGATCAGGTATTACCTGGCGACGTTCTGCTTTTCTTCTACGCATAGTATTGGGAATACTTTAAGTGAAAATCTATTTGCTTATTTTTTTGGACGCTTGGTGCCATAAAGGCTACGACCTTGCTTGCGATCATTTACACCGGCGGTATCAAGTGCACCACGTATTACGTGATAACGAACACCCGGTAAATCTTTAACACGACCACCACGAATAAGTACAATGGAGTGCTCTTGAAGATTGTGTCCTTCTCCCGGTATATATGCGGTAACTTCAATTTTATTTGTTAAGCGCACACGAGCCACTTTTCTTAAAGCAGAATTTGGCTTTTTCGGAGTTGTTGTATAAACTCTCGTACATACACCACGTCTTTGCGGACATGACTGCAAAGCAGGTGAGTTTGTCTTACTTGTTTTGGGCTTTCTGCCCTTCCGTACTAACTGTTGTATCGTTGGCACTGTAATTCGTTTTAGTGGTAATTAATTCAAAAATTTCAAAGACTGTGAATATACACTTTTTATCTGACTATTTGCAAATGATAAATCTACTTTTGATTCATTTTGTACCATAAAACAATTATTTTAATCACATTATAGGTTAAGCATAGCCTATTTATAACACTTTTTAGACCTATCGATATATATCGATATAACAAATGAGACTCGAAGATCTACACAAACTTACTCCTGCCAGATTAAAAGCTTTAAATCAAGCTTCAATTTTTTCTGTTCTTGATCTTCTTCACTTCTTCCCGCGCAGATACCTTGACAGAAACAATATTAAATCTATAGGTATGATTCGCTTTAATGAAGCCTCTGTTACCATAACCGGCAAAGTGCAACAAATCGAAGAGGTTGGGTTTGGGAAACAAAAACGTTTAGAAGCTTTTATTAACGATGGCACAGGCATACTTAAATGTGTTTGGTTTAAAGGTGGCAAATATTTTCAAAAAACACTAAAAAAGGGTGATTATATATCTGTTTTTGGCGATGTCAAAAAGTTTGGACGCTATTGGTCTGTTGCTCACCCCGAAATTGACAAAATTGGTGAGAATGATCAAATTTCCAGAACACAAGGTACTGTAGCTGTTTATCCTTCAACATCTTTTTTTAAAAACACCTATATAAGTAGTCAAACTATTACCGGATGGATGCGTGAAATACTCGAGCATATTCAGCACCGGGAATTTATCCCACCACAGCTACTCCAAAAATATTCTTATCCGAATCTTAATTTAGCTTACCGACTTATACATTTGCCGGAACAAACCTCTGATTACGAAAAGGCCCGTGAACGTTTTGCCTTCGAAGAACTCTTCTTATTTCAACTTGCTATTCAAACCCTGAAAATATCATCAGAAAAAGCGAGTACATCTATTTTGATTGATAAACCCGGTGAGTTCACCCGCACGTTTTTTCTAAGCAAGATTCCATTCGAATTAACCGATGGTCAGAAAAACTCTTTGTCGGATATCCGAAAAGATTTAGCATCCGGCCGACAAATGAACCGATTGATTCAGGGTGATGTAGGTAGTGGCAAAACAATCGTTGCTATTGGTGCTATTCTTATGTGTATTGATGCCGGTTATCAGGCTGCTTTTGTTGCTCCAACTGAGATATTAGCTGAACAACATTTTATCACTCTTAGTGAATACCTCTCTGGCATGGATATAAACATTCGCTTACTTGTGGGCGGACAAAAAGCTAAACTGCGCGAAGATATTCTTACCGATATTTCATCGGGCGGGGCTCATATTGTAGTTGGTACCCATGCGGTTCTTCAGGAAACTGTGAATTTCCACAAGCTTGGCATTGCAGTTATTGATGAGCAACATCGTTTTGGCGTAGCTCAACGAGCCGTTTTCCAAAAGAAAGCTCATAAACCTCATGTTTTGGTGATGAGTGCGACGCCAATTCCACGCTCCCTTGCATTAACGGTTTTCGGTGAACTTGATATTTCTGTTATCAAAGGTTTACCCTCCGGACGAAAACCCATCATTACCGCAATCAGAAGCGACAAAAAACGAAAGGATGTGTATAATTTTGTACGGGATTCGGTAAACGAAGGTGGTCAGGTTTATGTGGTTTATCCGCTCATAGAGGAATCGGAAGCACTGGATTTAAAAAATGCAACCGACGGATACGAAAAGCTAAAAATCGAATTCCCGAACTTTACAATAGAATTACTGCACGGAAAAATGGATGCAGCTGAAAAGCAGGAAACCATGAAACGCTTCTCCGCCGGGGACGTTCAAATACTGGTCAGCACAACCGTTATTGAAGTTGGCGTGAATGTGCCCAATGCCCGTATCATGATAATTGAGGATGCAGAACGATTTGGACTTTCGCAATTGCATCAATTACGAGGGCGAATTGGTCGCGGTTCACACCAAAGCTTTTGTATTTTGATGGCAGGTGTAAAGCAAAGCAAAACGGCCAGAGAACGACTGAAAGCGATGGAGCAATCAAACGATGGGTTTCTAATTGCGGAAAAAGATTTAAACCTAAGAGGTCCGGGAGATTTTCTGGGCACCCGACAGAGTGGTTTGCCGGATTTCAAACATGCTGATTTGCTAAATGATCAACACATATTGGAATATGCTAAGCAAGAGGCAACTAATCTATTAGAGCAAAATCCGGATTTAAGGGGTGATGAATACATTGAGCTCAAAAAAAGATTTTTACCCTATCTAAATAAGCGGAAGGAGTTTTTTAGTACCGGGTGATGTCTGATGATTGAAGTTTTTAAAATGAACATATTGAACAATTCACCAATCAGACAGTTTAAGTCCGCTTATTAACAAAACCAATGCGCACATTTTTTTATGATTTATTTGATTTCGCTAATTAAACACCGGTCACTGTTCACCATACTCATAATCATATTAGTTTATGGTACAAGTTGTACATTGGTCGGTTCTGAATCAGGCCGATATGTAGATGCCGGAAATCAACTTCGCATCTCTTTAGAACTCAATAAGACGGAAATAGAACCAAATAAAAAACTTGTTGCTACCTATACCATTCGCAATATATCAAGAAGCCCTGTTATACTAACCACATCTCCACCACATATTGCAGATGCAGTTACAAGGAAAGATGGTGAGATTATACCATTGGTTGGGACAGGTTCAGGTGGTCCCGGTATTTTCGGGTATTATTATATTGGTACCGGGGAAAAAATGGTAACCGAGTATGTGATTGAAGCAAAAACTAGCCGGTTTGATTTTGATACTCAGTCAATAATATACACTCCTGCTGAAAAAGGAGCGTATGCGCTGAACCTTAGTGCAAATGTTGGTTTGATTAACGACCAACAAATAAGGGTACCTGAAATAGAAAAACTTTTCTGGATAAAGTAGGGCTACACCTTCTAAACGAAAATATAGCCCCATCAAAACTGTTTATTTACCGCCGAAACGCTTTCTATCGTTATGATCCAGATATTTTTTCCTGATTCGTAAACTTTTGGGCGTTACTTCCAATAGTTCATCTTCGGCAATATATTCCAAACATTGTTCGAGAGACATTTTTTTAGATGCGCTAATCTTAACCGAATCTGCTGATTGAGCCGCTCTGTGGTTGGTTAAGTTTTTCTTTTTAACCACATTCACAACCATATCGTCGCTACGTGTGTTAGCACCAACGACCTGACCCATATAAACAGGATCTCCAACTTCACTAAAAAATGTTCCTCTATCCTGCAAGCCTTCCAAAGCATAGGCTGTTACGTTTCCATTATCAAGGGCAATAAGTGAACCATTAATGCGACCCTGGATATCACCTTTATAAGGCTCATATGCAAAAAACTGCTGATGAATTAATGCAGTACCTTTAGTTTCGGTCAGTACGTCATTACGAAAACCAATCAACCCTCTTGACGGCACTTTGAATGTAAGGCGATTATTTTCCAATTCCTGACCCATACTTTCAAGCGCTCCTTTACGAGTCAACAGAATTTCAATCACTTTGCTTGAATAATCACTTGGTACGTTTATTACCACTTCTTCGATTGGCTCAAGTTGAACCCCATCTTCTTCTATCATTAATACTTCAGGGCGAGATACTGAGAATTCATACCCTTCACGTCGCATAGTCTCAATTAAGATAGCCAACTGTAATTCACCACGACCGGCAACTCGATATACATCCGGGTTTTCGGTTGGGGTTACTCTCAGGGATACATTGGTTCTAAGTTCTTTGTGCAGACGATCCCGAATCATATTCGAGGTTACGTATTTTCCTTCCAAGCCTGCAAACGGGGAATCATTTACCCTGAAATACATTGCAATGGTCGGCTGATCAATATCATAATAAGGAATTGCAGTAAGATCGCTTTCAACGGTTAGCGTATCACCAATTTCGCAATCTTCATATCCGGCTAAAGCAATAATATCACCTGCTGTTCCATCTTCAACGGGAATTCGTTCAAGTCCGCTAAATGTAAACAGTTTCGTTACTTTAGCTTTTGTTTTGACTTCACTATCGCGGTTAACGAGAATAACTTGCTCATTACGTTTCACAACTCCCTGCTCAACTCTACCTACTGCAATACGACCTACATAGTCATTCCATTCTACACTACTTACCAGCATTTTGAAAGGAGCATCAAGTGTGCGCTCAGGTTCGGGAACATGATTAACAATCGTTTCGAATAATGGCTCAAGATTTTCGCCATCATCTTCAAGATTAAGTTTAGCCATCCCTTTAATTCCGATAGCATAAAGTACCGGGAAGTCGAGTTGCTCATCGGTTGCCTGGAGGTTCACAAAGAGATCAAATACCTCATCTAAAACTTCATCAGGGCGTGCATCTTGTCTATCAATTTTATTGATTACAACAATAGGACGATATCCCAAAGCGAGAGACTTACGAAGTACAAAACGTGTTTGCGGTAACGGACCTTCCGCAGCATCAACCAAAAGTATAACCCCGTTTACCATTTTAAGAATTCGCTCAACTTCGCCCCCAAAATCGGAGTGACCCGGCGTATCTACAATATTGATTTTGGTACCATTCCAATTAACGGCTGTATTTTTGGCCATAATTGTGATACCGCGTTCGCGTTCGATATCGCCTGAATCCATTACACGGTCTTCAACTTCCTGGTTTTCTCTAAAAGTACCGCTTTGTTGAAGCATTTGATCTACGAGCGTAGTTTTGCCGTGGTCAACGTGCGCAATAATGGCTATGTTACGAATGGGGGTTTGCATGGGAATGTGAGTTAAATAATAAGTAAGGCTTTAAACTGAAATGTGTATAGCCTTTTAATATAAGCTTTTTATTAACAAACTACTATTGTTAAAAATCTATTGATGGCTGGTTTTGATTGAGGTGTGAGATCGGGGAACATAGTATTTTCATTCAAAAATCAACAATTGGTTTCACTTTTTGAAAAAACATCAAAAACATTGTCGTACTGAGTGCACCGTATATTTTGAGAGTAGCCACACAGAAATGTTCAAATACTACCCACAATATCTATGCACGAAGAATCTCGTTGAATAAGAGAAACCTGACAGGTTTCCAAAACCTGTCAGGTTTTTCGTTTGTAAGTCGTTTCCACGAGATTCTTACGCCATGCTTTAGCATTGTGAGTAAATAACTTAATGGCTAGCGAAAAACTGGTTGCGCGTTCCTGGCGTCTGAAAGCCAAGGTTATGGTTGGTTGTTTTAGGAGAAGAAATTCGTAATTATGACCAGTATTAAGGACGCATAATCCTCAAACCCATTCTACCGGATTCTTTAGCACACTAATTAGCTTTGCTTCTTCGGACTCCGGCTTTGGTTCAAAAGTATAATCCCAGCGAACACGGGGTGGCAAACTCATCAAAATAGATTCAACCCTACCGTTGGTTTTGAGTCCGAAAAGTGTTCCTCTATCGTGAATGAGGTTGAATTCTACATAACGTCCCCGACGGATCTCCTGCCAATAACGCTGCTCATCTGTGAAGGGCAAATTCTTACGCTTTTCAACTATTGGAATGTAAGCATCTGTGAACGCATCTCCACAAGACTGTGCAAGTTTGAACCACTTTTCGAGTCCTGTTCCATCGCCATTTTCATCCCTTTTGTAATCATAAAAGATGCCCCCAATACCACGACCTTCAGCACGGTGAGCATTATGGAAGTATGCATCGCATTGTTTTTTAAAGTCAGGATACAGCTCCGGGTTGATGGCACCACAAGCGGATTGGTGTGTTTTATGAAAATGACGTGCATCTTCATCGAATAAATAATAAGGCGTTAAATCAGCACCGCCACCGAACCATGCATCCTGGCGCTCGCCACCCTCTTCATCATACAACTCGAAATAACGGTAATTGGCGTGTACGGTAGGTACAAATGGATTTTCCGGATGAAGAACTAATGAAATTCCTGCAGCAAAAAACCAGCCTTGGTTAACGCCGAACCTTTTTCGTATCAATTCGGGAAGTTCACCATGAACAACCGAGCAATTCACGCCTCCTTTTTCGAAAACGCGACCGTTTGAAATAACCCGGGTACGACCTCCGCCTCCGCCATCACGTTCCCAATTATCTTCGAGGAATTTGGCTTCCCCATCCAATTTCTCAACAGCTCTGCAAATGTGATTTTGTAATTGATGAATGTAATCGGTGAATCGGTCTTTTAATGGTTTCAAAGCGGGAAAGTTTTTTTTGGTTGAATGAAAATGAAAATACTAAAATGTATGATTTTAAAAGAATTTGAGGGATTTACATTACAAATAATCTGACACAAATTGCTCAGGGGTATACACTGGAAGTGTTGACTTAGCAAAACCTTTTATATCTCTAGTAATTATTGCATCACATTGCTTTTCGAGTCCACAATAAAATTGAACAGCATCTTCAAAGTCATTCCAACCGGAACTAATTGCTAATTCGACTATAGATGAATTTATTGATCCAATTTCAAGTAAATTGTGCAGTAGTCTCAATTGCTTAATTGCTATTTCTTTATTTGTAAGCTTTCTTGATATATAAAAGATATTCGTAAATGAATCTGCTGAGAGAACACCGATGTATAAATTATATTCAATAGCTTCGAATATCCTTGCTGAAGCTTCGTAAAATGGATGACGTGTGCAAACTACATCAAGGCAAACATTTGAATCAATCAGAATCTTTTTGTAACCCATACTTTTCAAATAATGCTTGCTCTAAAACTTCATCATAGTCATTGAATGAATCTGGAAGCGTAATTGTACCACTCAACTTTTCAACAATAGAGCCACTTTTGGGGCGCCACGTTTCCGTTTCATCTGTAAGTGAATCTAAATATGTCTCAACCAAAGAGGATACGCTAGTTCCATGTAGTTTTGCGTACCTTTTTTATTTTTTGATAGCTTTTTGATTTATGCTGAGTGTTAATTTTTCTTTCATAATACTCCTGAAAATATATACGTATCAGCTTTTACAATATACGTATAGAGGTTGTATTATTCAACTAAAAAAGCAATGTCTACCTACCCCAACTCTTCACCGCTTCAAAAAATGCTCCTGCATTTTCTACCGGTACGTAGGGTAAGATGCCGTGACCAAGATTTGCTATATATCGTTGTGGGCCAAACCGGTCAATCATGCGGTGAACAAGGCGGGTAATTTCATCGGGGTGATGGAGTAGTTTTGATGGGTCGAAATTTCCCTGAAGGGTGATTTTATTCATCGTAGCTTGTCGTGCGTATTCCGGGGTTACACACCAATCAACTCCCAAAGCCGAGGCATTGGTTCGTTGGGTGAGTCCCTCAAGAGCGTACCAGCTTCCTTTAGCAAATAAAATGACAGGAACTTCTTCTATTGCATCAGAAATTTGCTTTAACCACGGGTATGCAATTTCGTTGAAATCTTCCGGCGATAACAATCCTGACCATGAATCAAAAACCTGAACGACTTGCGCCCCGGCTTTAATTTGTGCTTTTAAATAATGAATGGTTGTGTCGGAAATAACTTTCAACGCATGGCGCGCGGCTTCCGGATGTTGCCAGTAAAAGGCTTTTGCGCGAGCGAAGTCTTTTGAACCCCGACCTTCAATCAGGTAGCAAAACAAAGTCCATGGTGCACCGGCAAAACCAATTAAGGTTGCTTGTCCGTTTAGTTCTTTTCGGGTTAACGTCAGGGCTTCCATCACGTAATGCAGGCGATCTTCTACGTCGGGCATGGTTAGAGCAAGGGCTGCCTCCGGTGTGTTTACGGGATTGGGAAGGCGCGGGCCTTCACCGGGATTCAGGGTTACTTCTATGCCAAGAGCTTGCAGAACCACGAGAATATCCGAAAAGATAATGGCGGCGTCGGGAGCAAAACGACGAATAGGTTGCATGGTAATTTCGCATGCTAGTTCGGGTGTTTCAACCCGCTCAAAAAATGAGTATTTCTTACGAAGTTCCATGTATTCGGGTAAATAGCGTCCGGCTTGTCGCATCATCCATACCGGCGGACGCTCAACAGGTTCGCCTTTAAGTGCCTTTAATAATAAATCGTTTTTTAATTCCGGAAATTGCACTGCCATAATTTTTCGATTTTAAAGTTTAAAATAGTCTTTAAGTTGTTGATTTAAGCCAAGTATTGTTGGTTCGCAGGCGGCGTACACTTTTGTAAAACCGGCTTTTTGTACTTCCGCTTCAGTTGTTGGTCCAATAGCAAATATGGGTATACTCATGTTTTTGTCTTTCGATTGCTCAGAATAAGATTGTACTGCACTAGGGCTGTAAAATGCAATTGCTGAAACAGACAAGGAATCCAAATCTTTCACATCCGCATTCTGAGTAAAGTATGAGATGATGGGTACATAATTGAACCCTGATTTTTCAAGTTCATCACCCGTTTCTTTACGACTTCTGTTACCACAAAAATGCCAAATTACCGCGTTTTCCCTTTTGAGGACTTCGGCGATAAATTTCGCTGTTTCACTACCGGTTGTGACATGACAATTGATATAGGATATGCTATTGTCTTTCAAAGGTGCTGCCGTTTTTTGCCCCAGAGCGTAAATCGGTTTTGAAAAGCAATCATCACCCCATGCATCAAAAATCCTGACTAATGCTTTTGAACCATTTTTGCTGGTTACTACAATTGCATCAGGTTTAGGCTTGCTGTCGACTTCCCTCAGGATAACATCTGCGGGTTGTGGTACAATTTTAATGAGTGGTTTTACGATGACATCAAACCCTGATGAACGGACTATATCAAGTTCATCATCCGGCATTTCCCGGGTGAAAAGCACTACCGGTTTCATGTATCATCTCGCCTGATTTCAGCCAAAATATCCATTACGCCTTTACGATCCATCATTTTTTCGGCTGTAAGGTCTCCCAAACTTGATGCATGTTCTATTGAAGCCGAAGACTCAATTTCTTCTTTCGTGCTTCCATCAAGGGAAGTTAATACGGCTTTGAAGTTTACCGACAGGCCATTTACTTCGGCAAATGCACCGAGAGGAGCGGAACATCCACCTTCAAGTACTTGTAAAAATCGACGTTCAATTCGGGTGCAAATAGCTGTTTCTGAATGATGGATATTCATAAGCGCGCGTTCAATATCCGGACGATGCTCTTTAGCCATAACTGCAATGGCGCCTTGTGCCGGGGCGGGAATCATCCAGTCTAAATAATGACCAATCCTATCCTCCAATCCGGCTCTCTTTAGTCCGGCAGCTGCAAAAATGGCACCATCCCAATTGCTTTCTTCAAGCTTTCGCAAGCGGGTATGGATATTTCCTCTGATGTCAGTTAACTGATGATTCGGATATCGATTAAGCCATTGACCACCTCTTCGATGGCTGGATGTTGCAATCAATCCGGGAACCGATTCATTATTCAAAAAGTCATCATTATCACGCAGAACGATTACATCTCTTGGGTCTTCCCGCTCGAGAATGGCTACTACAGCCAGACCATCCGGTGTTGCAGTAGGAATATCTTTAAACGAATGAACAGCAATATCTACTTCGCTATTTAGAAGAGCGTCATCCAGAGCTTTTGTAAAAACGCCTTTTCCTCCAAGTAGTGGTAAGGGTGTATCGAGAACTCTGTCCCCTTCTGTTTTTATGAATACGAGTTGCGTATTATAACCCTCCTTTTGGAGAAGATTGCTTACGTGTTCGGCTTGCCAGGTAGCGAGTATACTGTCACGGGTGCCGATTCGAATAAGACCGGCACTCATTTTAGGGTATCTTCAGGTCCGATTTTGTACATCTCTTGAAGAACCTTAGCTAATTCTTCCTGGTTGTTTTTATTTTCTTTGAGATGCTCAATCGAATGTGCAACAATTTTGTTAACAATTCGGCGCGTTAAATATTCAACTTGCTCCAAACTATCGCTTGTCATTTTGTGACGAAAACGTTCAATCTCATATTTACGGATGTCGTCGAATTTTTCATTTAAAGCTTTGATGGTTGGCACAACTTTTAAGCTCGACAACCAATTGCAAAACTCGTCTATTTCTTCGTTTATGATGTTTTCAACAAGCGGGATGTTTGATTCACGTGCACGGAATGTTTCATCCATTGCATCACTCAACATGTCCATATTTATGAGAGAAACGAATGGTAACGAATCAACATCAGGGGCGATATTTCGTGGTACCGATAAGTCAATCAATACTTTTCTATCAGCTTCAGGGTCTGCCAACTCAAAGTGAGATGCATGAATTACAGGTTTTAGGGCACCCGTTGCGCAAATTACCAAGTCAGCTTTTGCCAGTTCAATATCCAACTTATCCATCGTTGATACCGAAACATTAAATCGGCTTCCCAAGTCTTCGGCTCTGTCTACACTTCTGTTAACAATGGTAACGTTTTCAGCACCCATCGAAAGCAAATTCTTGCAGGTTACTTTACCGATTTTGCCTGCACCAACAAGCAAGACTTTTTTACCGCGGAAGGATTTCATTTCCTTTTTTGCCATTTGGACGGCCGCGTAAGCTGTAGTAGCAGCGCCTGTACCGAGGGATGTCTCGTTGCGTGATCTTTTGTGCGTGCGCATTACACTTTGCATCATTCGGTGTATAACCGATTCCGACATAACGTTATCGATAGATGATTGGTAAGCCTCTTTAACCTGCTTTATAATTTGCAGATCGCCTAAAATTTGGGCTTCAAGTCCAACCGATACCCGGAAAAAGTGTTTGAGAGCTGCTTCTCCGTGTTTGATGAAACCATATTCACGGAAAGCGTCCATCGTGCCGTTTGAATGCTTTGTTAGCAGTATGGATAACATTTGCGCATCGGAAGTAAGCGCTAAAACTTCGGTACGATTGCACGTTGATACTACAAGCATACCGGGGATACCATTCATGGAGGCATCCTTGTATAAGTCAGAAAGCTGTTCATTGCTCATGGCAAAAAGCTCACGAACCGGAACAGGCGCTAACCTGTGGTTTACTCCAATTACCGTAAATTTTTCAAGCAGTATGCTTTTATCCATATAAATATCTCGTTACGAAGCAGAAGCTATTTCGGCATCCTGTCCGTTAACTTGTTGAATTTTGTTATCAGTGTTTAAGTGAGAAAGCACTTTTAGTGTTTCATCCATTAATGCTTTGATGAATAACGGATGATCGTTGAGACCCTTTGTAACTTCTAATTGATCGATATGAAGTTTTTCTTCTTCAATTGCTTCCCTAAGTTCAATATCAAGTTCCATTGCAGTTTCGATATGATCTGTTACGAAAGCGACCGGAACCATAATAATATGCTTAATACCGTATCGAATCAATCTAAATACTAAATCTTCGGTATTGGGTTGTGTCCACTTTTGGGGACCGACACGTGATTGAAAACCTAACCAATAATGAACATCACGACCTCTTAAATTCATTATGGCTTCTACGGTATCATTAATTTGTTGTGTATACGGGTCGCCGGACCGAACTTCAGCCAGCGGAGTTCCGTGAGCAGTAAATACTAGATGTACTTTATCGCGATCTTCGTGACTGAACTTATCAAGTGCTTCATTGATGCGATCGTTTACAGAGTGAAGAAAATCTTCATTCAGGAAATAATCTTTAACGATGTATTCTTGCCATTCGGTTTTCTTACCGGCCTTGTTCTGTTCAATACGCACATTCTCCCAGTCCCGGAAGCTGCTGCCACTTGTTGTCCATGAAAAATGAGGATAAAGCGGTAACAGCACAATTTCGTCCATGCCATCTTCACGAATCTCGTCCATAATTTGGTCGGCAAACGGAAGCCAGTAACGCATGCAAGTATACACTTTGAAATTGTACTCCGGATAGTCTTTTTTAAAGGCCTTTTCCAATGTTCTGCGCTGTAGTTCAGTAAGGCCATTAATAGGCGAGCAGCAAGTTGAAATCACTTTGTTTTGGCGATTAAAGCAGTATTTGCTTCCTGTGCAACCCTTTGTGCAATAGTTGATTTCTCTGTAATTCTCTACAATCTTCTTGGAGCGAATGGAAGATATAAACTTGGCTAATTTATCCTGAAAAAAACCGCCACCAAGCTTAATAATGTCTTCATCACGAAACAGGTTATATAGAAATGTTTTAAGATTGTCTTCTGCGGTTGGGCCGCCAAGGTTCATTAAAACTACACCAATATTTCTTTTTTGCTGCATTATGATTTAAGATTGCTTGATTACAGAGTTATTAATTTATGGGTGAAATTTCGCAATTTTATGTGAAGACTACGTGAAGAATTCGGGTTTCAAGGGTTATTTAGACTAATTCTAATACCTATTCTTAATATTGGAATTAGATTTTGAATGATACAATGATTAGCTTAAAAATCCAAAAAAGATATCACTCTACTTGTATCGCTTTACGTACCATTTTACTGTAAACTCCAGGTCTTTGCGAAAATCCTGAGTATTTTTCCAGCCCAGCTCATTTTCTATTTTAGTGGCATCAATGGCATAACGCAGATCATGACCGGGGCGGTCAGTAACAAATGAGATTAGGTTTTTGTAATCGCCATCAGGTCCGTTAGATGTCTGTTGATTAAGAATATCGCAAATCTCACGTACCAAATCGATGTTTTTCCACTCGTTTCGGCCACCAACATTATAGGTCTCTCCTGCTTGGCCTCTGTGAAAGACTTCATCTATGGCTTTGCAATGATCAGTAACAAACAGCCAATCGCGCACATTCTCACCTTTACCATAAACAGGTATAGGTTTGTGCTTAAGAGCAGTACGAATCACTGTAGGGATTAGTTTTTCATCATGCTGATGGGGACCATAATTATTGCTGCAATTGGTGGTTACCACATTCATTTTAAAAGTATGAAAATAAGACCGTACGATAAAATCACTTCCGGCTTTGGTAGCAGAATAAGGTGAATTAGGAGCGTATGGGGTCGTTTCAGAAAACAATCCTTCATCACCTAAACTACCGTAGACTTCATCTGTAGATACGTGGTGAAAACGAAAATCACCAAAGGAAATACCTTCGTCAATACAAAAATTTCTACACTCTTCTATCAGATTAAATGTGCCCACAACATTCGATAACACAAATGGCTCGGGGCCTTTAATGGAATTATCAACATGCGACTCAGCCGCAAGGTGTATTACACCATTGGGTTTAAAATTGCGAACAACCTTTCGGACATCCTCACGATTGACAAGATCTGTTTTAACAAAAGAGTATCGATTGCTACTGCTAATTTCTTCCAAAAAGGAAAGATCACTTGCATAGGATAGCTTGTCTAGGTTTAGAAATACATATTCGGGATATTTATCATGCAAATGAAGTAAAAGATTAGATCCTATAAAACCGGCTCCACCCGTAATTAGTAAACGCATATTATATTTCGAAATTTCTGATGTTTGAAAAAGTTCTGATATGATATTCAGCTTTTTACTTGCTGATTGCGTTTAAGGTAACTCTTTTTAGTTAAATTGGAATGATGAATTTACTGTATATTCTATATTACATTTCTAAGAAAAAGAGCATGAGTGAACATTGGTGAGCATAAATTATAAAAGTTACGGAGAGCTGATACGTCAAGGCAACCTTGTGGCCTTCCCTACCGAAACAGTCTATGGATTGGGAGCATCTGCCTGGAATCCGGCAGCCATTAATGAGATTTTCAGAGTGAAAGGACGCCCATCTGATAACCCCCTCATCGTACATATTAGTAAGGTTGATATGATTTATGAGTTCACAAATTATATACCACCAAGAGCTAAACTTCTTATGCAAAAATTTTGGCCAGGGCCACTCACCATCATTTTTAAAAAGAAAAATACGGTATTAGACAGTGTAACTGCAGGACTAGATACCGTTGCTTTACGCATGCCGGATCACCCCGTTGCACTTGAACTTATTAACCACACCGGCCCTCTTGTGGCACCGAGTGCTAACATTTCGGGCAAGCCAAGTCCTACTAAGTCCGAACATGTAGTTAAAGACTATAACGGAAAAATACCCGTAATTGATGGTGGCGATTGTAAAATAGGACTCGAATCAACCGTTATTAATGCAACAACAACTCCTGCCGTAATTTTAAGACCCGGATTTATATCTGCTGGTGAGATAGAGCAAAAATGTGGCTTTTTACCTGTTGTGAAAAAAACATCTGATAAAGACAATTTTACACCACAGAGCCCGGGAACCAAGTATTCTCATTACGCACCGGATGCGCCTGTATATTGGTTAGATCAAACAAAGAAACCTACTTCAAACAGCCTCATACTTTTGCACTCTGCAATTCAATTAAAAGATGGCGGTATGACAATTCTAAAATTTGATGGTGATTACAGCCGTTTTGCACGCGAACTTTATGATTGGTTCAGAAAGGCTGATATCGAAAAGAAAGACGCTGTTTACATAGAACCATTCACTAAAACCCAGCTAATGAACAATTCTATTTTAGAGGCTGTCAAAAATAGGATTGAGAAAGCTATTTCGAATTGACCCGTATTATTCACGAAAGCTTAAGAATTTTTAACTGAGTAGTCTGGATTATTAGTTTTTTTAGATCATTCATACAACATTTTAGTTAAATTACGTTTTGATTGTAGTTATAATTAATCATAAACCTTAATCTATGAAATCACTTTTACTACTATTCTTTTTAGCATTCTATTTTGTTCCTGAAGCCCACTCCCAATCATTACCTGAACCACGTCAATCTCCCATAGGACTAACACGCGCCATGATTGATGACACTTACATTAAAGTGATGTATGGCAGACCCTCCGTCCGCGATCGTGAAATTTTCGGAACCTTAGTCCCTTTTGGTGAAGTTTGGAGAACCGGAGCTAATGAAGCTACAGAAATTACATTCACTCATGATTTATTAATACATGGAGAGGAAATACCGGCAGGTACCTACAGTATTTTTACCATTCCTAATCCTAATGAATGGACAATCATATTTAACTCAGGATTAGGGCAGTGGGGAAATTACTCCTACGACAGATCTCTTGATATTCATCGTTTTACAGTTGAAACAACTCCAACTTCTGAACATGTTGAGATGTTTACCATTGCATTAGAAGAAGGAACTAACAATTATGTTACCTTACAAATGATGTGGGATAATGTAAAGTTAGGTTTTGATTTAGAGAAGGTTAACTAACCTGCATTATTCAGTCCACATTTCATAATTTTTCTCCCCTGCTTCTACTGGAATATTCATCCGATTTTGTTCCGGTGGAAGCAGACATAATGTAAATGGCGTTAAGGCGCATGGCGGGTTATAACTTTTATTAAAATCAAGGATAACTGTATTCCCTTCTTCCGGTTTATCGGCATATAAAAATCTACCTAAACCGTATGTTTGATCACGATTTGTTGCATCCCCAAAAATGATAAAAAAGCTATCGGTTGCGTCAATTGTATCAAGTGAGAACATTTGTCCATTATGCTCGAACTCTAGCCTGCCCGGGGAATAACTGGGAACAATCTGCCCTATTACATCAATCGTGTTGATAAAAACGGAATCTTCATTCGGAATAAAAGTAGCTTCCTTCCTCCAGTTTATATCTATTGGGAATCTATCAAGACCGGTGAAGTTGGTGTAATAAGGACTTTCTAAATCAAAAATCCTCACCCCTATTAATTCATTTCTTTGAACAATTCTCCAGATTACACGGTCTTGTTCCAATACTAAAGACTCTTCGCCATCGTAAATCATGCCACCTTCAAAAACTTCTTCATCTACCGTAAACATTACGCCTTCTGATGGTTCAAAATAAATTTGCGAACCTTCTCTGACTAAAACACCTGCTAAATCGGGTACTGTTCCAGTAGGGAAACGAACATCGCTACCGGAAGTAGAGCCTACTATACTCTCTCCTTCTTCTACCCATTCCAGTCCTGCAAGACGAAGCCATCCATCCGGGTTTTGTAACCGTTCGAGTCTGTCAGCATGCCATTCTTCTACATCTTGTATATGCCGCTCAGATTTTGGTATCTCATCATCAGCCATATTACAAGAAAAAATAAACAGTAAAAATAAAAGAAGCCAAACAGTATTTTTTAATAAAAAACCCATGATAAAATTAAGTTATTGAAGTGTGTCAAGTCTAAATTATTTAGTACTTTAGGTTTGATAGTAACCAAAATCGCAATGTTTATCAATCCTATAAGCAATTTATTATGAATAAATCGCAAATCAAACAAGTACAAATATGGCTGAACCAACAAGGTTATGATAGCGGCAATCCTGATGGAATTGTAGGCCCAAGAACCCAAAAAGCACTCAATAGCGTTCAGGAGCTGCCAAATGAATGGAATTTAACACGAAAGCTTGTAGGGTTTATACAACTAACGGCTCAAAGTGCAGGATTAGACCCCGGACCATTCGATGGACTTTGGGGACCACGCACCCAATTTGCTTATGATGAAATGCTTCGTCGTGCGAGTAGGTCAGGGAGGTTGCGAGAACTTCGCAGACCTGAAGAAGCTATACCACCGAACCCTAATCAGTGGCCAAGCCAACAAACCGATGCTCAACTTATATCATTTTATGGAGAGCCTGGAGAAAATCAGGTTCGGGTTCAATTACCCTATCCACATAAATTAGCTTGGGATACAAACACTATTGTAAACAGTTATTTATGCCATGCCAAAGTTCATGACAGTATTTCAAGGGCATTGACAAAGGTAACCGAGGTTTACTCAGAGCAGGATATTCGACACTTAAGACTTGATTTGTGGGGCGGTTGTTTAAACGTAAGGCGAATGCGGGGAGGAACTCGTTACTCAACCCACAGTTGGGGAATAGCGGTTGATTATGACCCTGAACGAAACAGGCTTCACTGGGGCTTTGACCGAGCGTCCTTTGCTAAAAGCGATTATGATGATTGGTGGAAAGCCTGGGAAGACGAAGGATGGGTCAGTTTAGGACGCCAGCGCAATTTCGATTGGATGCACATTCAGGCAGCGAGACTTTAATCCGGATTTTCTGGTGGACAAATTCCATCAATAAATGAACTTCGGGCTATATTGTGATATCGGAGGGTAATTATGAATTATGGATTATGGATTATGAATGGGATTATCTTAAGTGGCATAATTTCAAATATTTAAGATCCATATTCGTGACAATTAAGTGAATAGCTTTCAATTATACCGGCGATACAAACACAATCGAATGCAATTGATTTTATTGGTTTTGGAGGCCTCATGGCAAAAATTCATAATTCATAATCCATAATTCATAATTGAAAAAGGTTCATAATTTATCACCCCCTACCATACTTCTGGATACTATTCCAATACTAAGTTATTTGATGTATTTTAGTAGTTGTTCACAAATAAAAGTAACTCTCATTCGATAACCTACATAACGATTCCATGAAATATTTTCTAGCCCTTATAATTACTTCCTTTCTCTTTGTTGGTTGTAACGATGTAAGCTCACAAAATTCTGCTACTAACGTTGAAATTGACAGAGACCAGCTACTTCGTGATATTCAAATTTTATCCAGTGATTATTTTGAAGGACGCAAGCCTGATACCAGAGGAGGTTTTATTGCACAAGGGTATGTGATCGGACGTTTTGCCGGAATTGGCTTAAATAGAATCAGTGATACATACACACAGCCATTCCAAACTGTAAATCAACGAACTAATGAAGAATTTAACCACGCCGCAAATGTAATAGGATATATTGAGGGTACAGAAAATCCTGATCATTATATTGTGGTTACTGCTCACTTTGATCACTTGGGAACAAGCAATGGCGATATTTTTAATGGTGCTGATGACAATGCCTCCGGTGTTGGCGGTATGTTTGCAGCGGCAGAATGGTTTATAAATAACCCACCAAGTACCAGCTTACTATTTATTGGATTTGATGCCGAGGAACAAGGGCTTAGAGGTGCTCGTTATTTTATTGAGAATCCTGTTGTTCCATTAGAAAGTATTGTCATGAACGTTAATCTTGATATGATTAGCTTGAATACAGAGAATAGAATTTATGCAGTTGGAACCTATCATTACCCATTTTTAAAGCCATTGGTTGAGAACGCCACAGCAGACGCTCCAATTGATGTCTTATTTGGACATGATTCTCCAGATTTACCGCCGGGCGAAGACTGGACGATGTCGTCAGATCACGGTCCATTTCACAGTGTGGGTATCCCATTCATTTATTTTGGTGTAGAAGATCACCCGCATTACCATACGCCAACCGATATATTTGAAAATATTACACCTGAGTTTTACTACAATGCCACTAAAACGATTATTGAAACAATACGAGAATTCGATTCCCAAACCGAAGTGATCAAAGAAGCTTCAGGTAGGTTTTAGTTCCAGGATACTACGTAAAGAGTATTATTCTCGACTTCCAGTTCCGGCAAATCCTCATCATACTCAGAATCGAGGATTACCTCTACGGATGCATTACCAACTGCAAGGAAGTTATTTGCAATTACCGGACCCACAACTTTTCCGTTACCAAGGACTTCTACGGTTGCATTAGGTGCATACAACACTCTGGTAAGTAACTCGGCATTACCGCTGATTTTAACATCACTACCACCGGTAATAATGTGCCCTTGAATACCACCATTACCGGTAACATTGATTTCTGCAGTCAGAGCATACATACTTCCATGAAACCTACTATTACCGGCTAAATCAATACTTGCCGTGCCACTGTAGAACATCATAATATTTCCATCATAGCCTGAAGCTCTCTCCAATCTGGTATTACCACCCATATCGAAATTACCGTTCACATGAAAGTTTACATTACCATCACCTACAATCCGAATAGTACCCGATTGAATATTCAAATTCCCAAGCACTATATCACGATCCTCACCTCCGGTTTGAATTTCAAATACCGTATTTTGGTTCATATTTAGGTTTGGAATATACAATCCTGCATATTCAGCAGGCTCAAGAGGTGGTGGGTTATTTGAGGTAATAGCTATTGCTTCACGACTTATACCACCGGGAAAATCAGGAAATACAGGTAGTGGATAATCTAGCTCTTCAATCAAGTTTTCTACGCCATTACCAACATTGTTTGAATTAGCATTACCGTAAGAAACTACATGTTCTTCAAGACCACCCGGACCAATATAAAGTGTACTATCAATGCTTGTGTTACTACCTAATACTACAGCGCCGGAACTAATTGAGTTCGTACCAACAGAACCTGCAATATTAGCATTTCCTGTCAGGTTAATGGTATTATAGGAAAACACTGCTAATGGAAACTGTGGCGACCAAATTCCATCATCAAGTGAAAGTGCAACATTAACTTGATAATCACGCCCTTCATAATGTCCGATTGAAGTTAATATGACCTGAGAATTATTTATATTTTGAATTGACAAACGATATTTACCCTGAACATCTGCCCAATCTATATAACTGCTTTGGTCGGGTGGAAATGACAACGTTTGATTTGAAGCAGGTAGCATATTTGAACCGGCTTCATTCTCTAATTTATAAATGATAGATTGAGCAGCACCTATCGCAATATTACGTGCTTGAGCAATTTTAAATGACTCTGAATTCTGAATTTCAGCTACATTTAAAGTATTTTGAAGCCCTACATTGTAATAAAATATTGCAATGTTCAGAGCCATCACTAGTAAAATTGCAAATTTTCCCATCAATAACCCCTTAATTCAAATTGAGGTTTCTCAGATATAGTTCTGTACTTGAATATGCTTTTAACCTATGCGTTCTGTTACCTACTTCCTCAGCAGGAGTACTTTCAGTAAAAACATCTACCCGAATTCGTACCGGTACTGAGCCAATAACCATCGCTGTTGAAAAGTTTAATTCAGACATACGAACATTATGACTAACAATGGTGGGAGAGTTAGACCCATCTCTTTTCTCAATTACCAAGTTTCTATCATCACGATAAATCAAGACTGTATCACTAACTGCATTTTTAAATGCAAATAAACTTTGATTTAAAGTAACAATTTCATGTACATCCCTGACTTCTTCCTGAATTACAAGTGTTGCAAGATCGGCAAAACCTTGAAGTTCCTGGGTAACACGAGTTTCTACAGAAGACTCCATCATTAATACATTCACCCCAAAAATAATTGATATAATTATTGAAACTACTATTGATGGTAAAACGATATCAGTTAAAATTGACATACATTCCTCCTATCTCGGTGTAACCGGAGTTAAAAACTCAGCAATTTGGTTAAAGTTGCCATCATTCTCGTCAAATACACGAATTGTTGCAATTCGTCCATTCACGCCATGCATCAATACGGATTCTGAGGACAACTGGATTATAGCAAATAAAGAATCCCCTGATGGTGTACCGTAAGCAAATCTTGTATTAGGATTAGTAACATCGTCATAAGCACCAAATAATTGGTCAAAACTTGTATAATTGCCTCTTTGCGAAAACATTGTTTCCGATAAAGTTCTGCCAAACGTTATTGCATCCAACTCTTTCTGGATTCTTACTGTTTCGGTAGCAGATTGTAAATACGACCTTGTAATCCCTGTTGAGATATACATCAGTATTGAAAGTGCACCTAATGCTAATATGGCTTGTCCGGTTGACATTAAACTTTATTTTTCGCTTAATTAGTTTATGTTCGTATCGATTCTATCTGTAATATTAAAATTTTTTAACTAATAGTCAATCTAATTATTAAGTTTTTTTAATGTTTGATATCTAAACAAATATTGGGTTTTCTACTGCATACAACACACTAAAACCTCTTTTTCACTTACCTGAGTAATCCAACACCCAATTTGTTACAATTAATTTTGCTCTAACTCACTTTTATATTAAGATTTTTTATTGTTAGGTGAATAATTCGGGCTAATACCTTTCCCATAGTCAAGGCAAAAGTAGAGAGTCGAAATTTTTGAAATTATTTGCATTAACGCATTTGCCCAACTATTCTAACATGCTGAGTATCATTCATTGTTACAAGCAAAAATCTGGGTCTTGGTATTTCGAACTGCTCTAAACTTATCTCAAACTCTGCGCTTAGACTATACCCTTCATCAATCTTTATTAAGGATACTTCTGACATGGTAAGTCTGTTTGTTTTACCACTTATTTCAAAATCTCCCGTAACCGATTGAAGCTCGTCATTTTCATCAAATTCCAGTTGTCCGTTGAAAGTAGCAAAAGGATAAGAATCGGTTTTAAGATACCTTTCATACATATTCCGATCTCTTCTACGATTGCCGGTACTAACAGAATCAAGAGATACTTCGAATTTAAAGGTAGCTTCATCAAGATTTATATATCCGTTTATCGAAGTGGTTCTACCTTCAAATCGCTCGATTTGCGTTCTGGATTCAAAAATAACCTCTCCATTGACCCATTCAATTATTTGGGCTTGAGTCTGTGAAAGTCCGGTCGAAAAGACAAAAAATAAAATACAAGTGAGCAGATGTTTCAATTATAAAACACAATGATTAAATATTGGTATCAAAAACTTTTACCTTAACCCAATTCTGCTTAAATCTGTTCAAAAACTCAATATGTTCTTGATGTGTTTGATAGGTATCGAGACCATCCCGATTATCAAAAATGGCATGGAGGCTCATTTTGTAATCATTATCTACAACATCTCTGTCAACTCCTACCGGGGAACCTGCCCAAATCTGTTTAACTGTTTCTATTTTTGATAAATCTTTGAGAATGCTATTTCTTTGCTGCTCAATCTGTTCGATTGAAACTTCATCTCTGAAATAAAAATAGACCGAATGTAAAATTGCCATGATATTAATTTTATAGGTTCACTTTTCCTTCTAACCATGCTCTGCCAACTACGCAGGCAAATAAACCGGCTGTTTCTAAATGTTGCAGGTCTTCTTGTTTGGAAACACCACCACTTGCAATGAACTTCAAGCCGGGGAATCTGTGCTTTAATTCGGCATACATTGGAACATTTGGGCCTGTCATCATACCGTCACGGGAAATATCTGTACATAAAACTTCTTTTAAACCTACTTCCAACATGGGTTCAACTATTTCTTCGAGAGTTTCATCAGTAGTTTCCAGCCAGCCGCCCACAGCTACAGCTCCGTCTTTCAAATCCATACCGAAGATACATTTATCACCACCAAAATCTCTGAGGCATGCCAACCATTCGGCAGGCCGACGTACAGCCATAGAACTTGAAACTACACGTGTATAGCCCGCATTAAAACAGGTTTCAACATCCTCGAAGGTTCTGATTCCGCCCCCCGATTGAACTTCTAACCGGGTTTCCTTCACGATTTCCCCGATTAAATCTAAATTTGTGAGTTCACCATCACGAGCACCATTTAAGTCCACTACATGCAACCTTTTGAAGCCTTTGCCCGCCAATGTTTTTGCAAATGCCATTGGGTCTTCGTGGTAAACTGTTACTTCATCATAACTACCCTGTTTTAAACGAACAATTTTGCCGTCTAAAATATCTATAGCCGGAATTCTAATCATTCTTTCCCCTCATTAACATAGTTAATAAAATTATTCAAAATTTTTGTACCTGCTGCACCTGATTTCTCAGGATGAAATTGAACACCATGAAAGTTCTTGTAAGATACCACAGCCGAAAAATCGACATCAGCATAAAAACATGATGCAGTTGTAGCATCAACAACCGGAGCGTAAAAACTGTGCACAAAGTAGAAATAATCTTCCACACTTAGTCCTTTTAAAAGAAATGAATCCGCAGCAAATCTAAGTGTATTCCATCCCATGTGAGGAACTTTACCTTTTGAATTGTCAAACTTCTCTAATTTGCCGGGAATTAAACCAAGACACGCAGTATCCCCTTCAACAGAAAAATCAAACAGCATTTGCATACCCAAACAAATTCCGAGTACCGGCTTTTGGGTTGATTTAAGCCATTCATCAAGATTCTTTTCCTTTAATGCTTGCATGGCCGCATATGCGTGTCCAACCCCCGGAAAGATAATCCCGGTAGCATCATTCAATCTTGAAACATCATCCGTAATACAAAAATCTGCCCCCAAACGGGTTAGAGCATTTGATACTGAAGCGATATTCCCCGCTTTATAATCAATGATGGCTATCACTACAAAATTCCTTTACTGCTTGGTATTTTGTTTGATTTGCCTCTTTTGACCGAGTTTTTTAAAGCTATAGCAAACCCTTTGAAAATCGCTTCAATTTTGTGATGATCATTCTCCCCTTTTACTTCTATGTGGAGGGTAGATTTTGTAGCCATAGCCAGCGAATAAAAAAAGTGCTTTGTCATTTCGGTTGGAAAATCACCAACTTTCTCTCTGGAGAAATCAGCTTCAAAAACTAAATAAGGTCGGCCCGATAAATCAAGGGCAACCATTGCACTTGTTTCATCCATCGGTAAAACAGAAGCATAGCGCTCAATCCCGCGCTTATCTCCAATTGCCTGATACAGTGCATCTCCCAATGCAATGGCTGTATCTTCTATAGTATGATGCTCGTCTATGTGCAAATCACCTTTGCATGATAAATCCATATCAAGATTTCCATGTTTTGCAATTTGCTCCAACATGTGGTCAAAAAAACCGAGCCCGGTAGAAATGGTTGATTTCCCTTCTCCATCCAAATTAACAAAAACCTTTATATCCGTTTCATTGGTTTTGCGCACCACCTCGGCTGTTCGCGCCGGATGAATCAGCAAACCTAACAACTCTTTCCAGTCCGATACTTTTGCTTCTTTGCCGGAGTTTTCTTTGTACAACATGCCAACTTCTCCGTCAATCAGTACGGAAATTACAGCATCGGGCATTCCCGGATAGTTCTGCTCAATGTGTACACCCTCTTTTTCAAGCCTTGTTGCAATACTTTCATCATAAGGTGTATCACTTACAAGTTTGTAGCCATAATCAATCAATCTGTAAAGCGGAATTAAACATCCCTGTTTAAGGCTGATTTGATCGCCGGACTCCAGCAAAGCTGTTTGTTTAACTAAAACTATCATTCTAAAATCTCTTTTAAAGCTTCTACTAATAGTGAATTCTCTTTAGGTGTGCCAACTGATATTCTCAATCCGTTATCACAATGTAATTGATCTCCTCTATATCGAACAATCACCCCTTTTTGAGCCAACTTTTTATAAATATCTTGTGCATTTTCTATGATCGCTAAAAAGAAGTTTGCATCGGTTGGATGAACTTTAGATACACCCCTAATTTTCCCTATTTCAAGCATTAGTTGGTTTCGCTCACGAATAATATCGTTAACCCGTTTTTCAACTTCACTAACACCTTCAAGGGCTTTTAATGCGTATTCCTGAGTGAGTTTATTTATGTTGTATGGAGGTTTTATACGCATCAGATAGTTGATGATTTCCGGTGATGAAAATGCAAGACCCAAACGCAACCCAGCAAGTCCGAATGCTTTGGATAGTGTTTGCATTACAATAAGGTTGGGATAGGATTCTAAATATCCCAGCATTGTACCGTGTTTACTAAAATCGATGTAGGCTTCATCAACTACAACCAATCCATTGAAATTTTCAACTACCTTAAGAATAGAAGCTTGTTCGAGTAAATTTCCGGTTGGATTGTTGGGTGAACATAAAAAGATGACTTTTGATCCCTCAGCGGCTTCTAAAACCAAATCAGGATTTAATGAAAAGTCGGGATTCAACGGAGCTTCTACGAGTTGCACATCCTGTATTCCTGCACTTACCTTGTACATGCCATAGGTAGGAGGCGTAATTACGATTGAATCTTTACACGGTGTACACACCATTCGCAAAATAAGATCAATGGCTTCGTCACTTCCGTTTCCCGTAAAGATTTGATCGGGCGAAACACCCCTGTAGGTTGCTATTGCTTTGCGCAATTCAATGGTGTGCGGATCGGGATATCGATTCCACTCAGAGCCTTCTAACAACCAAGAAGTATCGTATGGGTTTTCGTTGGCATCGAGGAGGACACCTTCTTTAAAATCGTCCCTTGCGGAGCGATAAGGTTTAAGCGCACGAATATTTGGACGAATAAGTGAATCCAGATCAAAACGCTTCATTTACTATCGCTCCTTCATGCGTTTGAGACGTATACTAACAGCTTGTTTGTGACCTTCAAGCCCTTCCGACTCAGCCATGATTTCCACAGCCGGCCCGAGAGCAGCTAATCCTTCTCTGGATAATTCCTGAAAGGTAACCCATTTAAAAAAAGAATCTAACGATACACCGCTATACATTTTGGCATATCCACTCGTGGGTAAGGTGTGATTGGTACCGCTGGCATAATCACCTACGCTTTCAGGGGTGAAATGCCCCATAAAAATAGATCCTGCATGTGTTATGGAATCTTTTACTTTGCCGGGATCATCAATGCTTATAATTAAATGTTCGGGTGCCCATAAATTGCTAAACTCTACTGCTTTTTCGAGTGATTCAGTAAATACAATACTGCTGTTTGCCAATGCTTTCTGGGCAAAGTCTTTCCGAGGCAATTTTTTTATCTGCTCTTTGATTTCCTTTTGAACCCCAACAACCAAATCTTTTGATGTAGTAACCAAAACAACTTGCGAGTCTGCCCCATGTTCAGCTTGAGAGAGTAAATCAGCCGCAACAAAAGCGGGATTTGACGTATCATCGGCAATCACTAATACTTCCGAAGGACCGGCAGGCATATCGATAGATACCATTGCATCGGAATTTTGGAGTAGCATTTTTGCGCAAGTAACATACTGATTGCCGGGACCGAGAATTTTATCGACTTTTGGTACCGTCTCAGTACCGTAAGCCAAAGCCGCAACAGCCTGCGCTCCCCCTGAAAGTACGATTTTGTGAACGCCGGCTAAAGCACAACAGTACAGCACTTCGGGAGCGACTTCGCCTGATTTTTGAGGCGGAGTAGCAACCACGATTTCCTTGCATTGGGCTATAGTTGCCGGAACTGCCAGCATCAATACAGATGAAGGTAACACAGCTGTCCCACCCGGAACATACAAGCCAACAGAATCCAGAGGACGTGCTTCCCGGGAGCAAATTACGCCCGGCATAGTTTCTACCGTTCGAGGGATGGGCATTTGTGCATGGTGAAACGCATGAATGTTATTGAAAGCGAGATCAAAAGCTTCTTTCACCGATCTTTTTAACTTGACAGAATTTTTATCAGGAACGTCGATCACGATTTGATCCGGAGCAAACCCATCAAATTTTAGTGAGTACTCATTCAGTGCTCTATCGCCCCTGTTTTTCACGTCATTAATAATCGATGTAACAACAGGAGTGATTGAATCAAAATTTACGGCTGTTCTTCTGCAGAGTGCGGAAATTTCAGCATTATTAAGTTCGGAATAATTGTAGCTACGCATAGTCCCTAATTTATCATGTTTTGAATAGGAAGCATCACGATTCCTGTTGCACCGGCACTTTTTAGGTCTTCCATCACTTCCCAAAATTTGGTCGTGGGAATAACGGTGTGAATGGCAATCATGCTTTCATCAGCTAACGGTAAAACAGTTGGGCTATTTAAGGAAGGAATGATGCGGGTAATTTCATCCAATGCCTCTCGAGGAGCGTTCATCATTATATATCGACTATTTTCTGCTTGAAGTTGCCCTTCAATACGAACTAAAAACTTATCGATTAACTCAGATTTATGAGGCTGAATAGCACGATTTGTTTTAATAAGCTGACACTGCGATTCGAGTATCGTTTCCAGTTCTACCAGGCCATTGGTCTTGAGGGTTCCACCTGTAGAAACAAGGTCGCAAATTGCATCGGCTACATCAAGGCGTGGTGTGATTTCAACGGCACCTGAAATTTTGATAATTTTTGCATCGGCTCCTTTAGATTCAAAGTATTTGCGTGCAAGATTGGGATAACTCGTTGCGATTCTCTTGCCTGCCAAGTTTTTTGCAGTTATAATACCCGAGCTTTTAGGAGCTGCAAAAGACAATCTGCAATGACCAAAATCCAGGTCTTTTAAAACGGAAATATCTGCCTCTGTCTCAAGGGTAACGTTTGCTCCTACAACACCAAGATCACAAATCCCATCCTGTACATATTCCGGAATATCATCATCTCTGATTAATAAAAGTTCAACATCGTAATTTAATGCCTTGATGAGTAGTCTATTTTTATAACCATCAAATTTGAGTCCGATATTTTCGAGTAGTGTAATAGTTTTTTCGGTCAGCCGACCACTTTTTTGAATTGCTATTCTTAACGTATTTACAGGTTCCAAAATAATTTTATCGTGTTTTTTTTTAATAATAATTGAAATTTTCTTTATCGATTTGGTTTAAAGCTAAACCAATGTGAGACAACAGTTTTATTAAGCGGGACGTTCGTTTTGTCGGCTTAATGACTATGGTGATGGGCATAATGATGGTTAACATCACTTGAGTGATGTATCATCTTAAGAGTTCTGTTGTCAAATCGATTTTTCATGAGACGAATATATTTAAAATGAGAATAAATTCACACTAGGATTTCATTCTGTAACATTTTGCTCGCACTTTTTACGGATAGTTTTTATTTCGAGGTGCTGGAAGAAATACGTTGCTTTTATGGATGTCACGAACCTGCCGGGTTGTCAATGTTGGTAGAATTAGGAATAAGCCATTAATGTTTGAACCCGGATTAAGCATTAGGGATACACCATTATTATTCATAGACATGAAGTAAAAAGCAAATTTTAAAAGGCTTCTAAAGCGTAATTTGGGTTTAAATTTTTATTAGACCATTTTAAATTCTTAAAATTCAAGTACCGAACAGAGTTTGGCGAAAGATTATAATTGTGTTTTTCTGTTATTATAAAATGCTTGGTTCCGGCTTGCCTTTGGCGCTAACAGGCTTGTTTGGGTTAAGCAATTCACAACAGGCCAAAA
>PXCK01000135.1 GCA_003566635.1 Balneolia bacterium
AATGGCACCATCCACATCATATTCATATACATTTCTAAGTAGCTTTCGTAAACCCACTTTATTGCGTTCAAGCCATACATCAGGTTTTACATCAATTTTGTACAGGCCAATTATGCGGTCATCAGAGGTGGTC
Source organism: Balneolia bacterium (assembly GCA_003566635.1). Lineage (GTDB taxonomy): Bacteria > Bacteroidota > Rhodothermia > Balneolales > Cyclonatronaceae > PXCK01. The sequence goes on from PXCK01000135.1 coordinate 134, forward strand.
AGATTTCCAAGTTCAAAAGCGGCAGAAGCTTTTTCTGTATTGGGTAGTAAAATAGGTTGGGGCTCTGCAAGCAGCCGATGGGCGCCAAATACGGATTTCAATACTTCAAGCCATGAGTTATCTTGAAAGGTATTACTAAAAATTTTATGTAAAGCGGTCTTATCCATTATTCGATTTCTTTTAACTCGTTTTCGATTTCCTCAATTTGAGGCAGGTCTGATTTTAACTCTTCCGGAACAGCATGTGATATTTGATAGTCTGATACACCAAGTGCATTATTAAATCCTTTCAAACTGTATTCAGCAACTACTTCATTTTTCCCTTTACAAAGTAGAAGGCCAATCGTTTCGTTATCTCCCTTAGACTTTAAAACATCATTAGCTACATTCACATAAAAATTAAGCTGACTGGCATCACCTGGTTTAAATTCCCGTGCTTTTAGTTCTACTATGATATAGCATTTTAGACGGGTATGATAGAATACTAAATCGGCATAAAAGTCATCCCCTCCCAGCTGAAAGTGCATTTGCCGGCCGACAAAGGCAAAACCCTTCCCCAGTTCCAATAAAAATTTTGTGACCTGATTGGCCAGTTGTTCCTCAATGTTCCGCTCATCTGCCTGTTCCCTGGCTTGTACAAAATCAAAAATATAGGGGTCTTTTAGTAAGTATTTGGCAAAGTCTGACTTGGCAGGTGGCAGGGATTTATCAAAATTGGTAACTTTTTTTGCTTCCACCTGTCGTTCAAACAGTCTGCTTTCAATATGCATTGCCAGAACATTTCGGCTCAAGCCGTTTTCAATGCTGTGGTGTATATACCATAAACGTTTGCCCAAATGGGCTTCCTTATCCATTAAGATGATGTGATGCGACCACGATATTTTTGAAATAACCGAGTTTAAAAAAGCAGACTCGTTACTTTGTGCAACCACTTGTTGCACGATTATATCTGCCTTATAATTAGTATCTTGCAATTGTGCAACCGTTTGTGGCACAAAGTCAGAAATAATCTTTTGAATGGTTTTCTGAGCGGGTTCGGATAGATATAATTCTTTGGATACGTTGTTTAGTTTTTCGATAACATCTAAAGGATACTCCAGAGCGAACTTCCGCATATATTTCAAGTTTCTTACAGAAAACCCTTTGAGCGATGGAAACTCTTTTTTTATGTCTTTACTTAAATAATCAATCACCTTTGCTCCCCAGCCTTTGTCAGATTGATGTGCTAATATCAATTGGCCAAGTTTCCAGTATAGAAAAAGCATCTGTTGATTTGCAGCTGTAACGGTCCGCACCTGAGCAGTACTAATCTGTTGTTTTACAAGGTTCAGTAATGCTTTATAATCCTTATCCATCAGTCAATGAATGTTTCGGTTATTACAATCTCAGGCGTTACGTTCAAGTCAATTTCTGCTTTAAGCAACTCTTCATCACTGTCGGTATCGTTATCAAACGCGTCATATTTTTGAGCAATGGCAAGTATCAGATTATCCGCCTGACCGTAAGACATGGTTCTCTTATCGAGTTGCCGCTTCATCTTCCTTATTTCATTAGGCAATGGGGTAAATGTACCTTTATCTACCAAATTCATAAGTGCTTCACAGGCTTTTTTAGTTTCCGCTTTTCGAGTGATGGATTTAAAATCCCGCAGGAATTTTTTAGCCTGGGCCGAAATGGCATCAGCTTTGTCGGTAGTGGTAACTGTTTCGGTTGTTGCTCCCAGAAAATCTTTGTCGAATTCATTTAATGCAGCTTGCACATTTTCGAAGTGAATGGGCGGAACATTAAAGCCCTGCTCTTCTGCTTGAGCTTGAAACTGCTCTGCTGCTTCAAGGAAGGTCAGTGCCGATACCTCGTTCTGCTCATCAATTCTGTAAAATTCCATTTTGTATGGAGATTTAAGAAAAACGAGAGATGTGTTTTTTGATTCTTCTTTATTGGCATGAATGTTTTTTCGGGCTGTTCTTGCCTTAAGAGGAAATTGTTTGATACGTTTAAATTCCTTTGGGTTTGTATCCTTAAACTCCCGGATAAACCGCAGGTACAGCAAGCGTTTATCTTCTTCGTCGGGCATACCCTCTTTGAACAACTCGAATTGTTCTACTAATTCTTCATGAGTGAATACTTTTGCGTCTTCACCAAATGCGGTATGGAATCCTTGTAATTTTATTAAAGCATTCTTATAGAGCTTAATTTCTTCATCCCCATGTTGTGAGGGGTAGAAAATATAATTATACACCACGCCGGCTACGCTTCCGATTCGGTTGATACGACCGAGTCTTTGCATTAGGCGGGTTGCATTCCAGGGAGTGTCGTAGTTAACCATTACATTGGCTCGGTGCAAGTTTATACCCTCGGCAAGCACATCGGTAGTAATTAGAATTTGAAAATCATCTTTTCGTTTACCAATATAATTCGCATCAAAATTTGCCTGTATAACTTCAAATATATTTTTTCGATTTGCCGAGGATATCTTTAAGACACCTTTTCCCTGATAATTTTCAAGTTTTTGAGCCAAGTAGTTTGCCGTATCGTTGCTCTCTGTAAAAATTACAATTTGCCCGGTTGGGTTTTTACTTTTATCGAGCAGTTCATTGTTAAGAGAATGAAAAAGTTGATCGAGTTTTGGGTCTTCTTTCACCTTTGCCCATTCATTATGAAGTTCATTCAGAAGAGCTTCATCTTTTCGCAAGCCTTCTAAAAACTCGGGTTCAAAATCATCTGCTTTAAAAATATTGTTTTTAGGGTTTTCAATACTTAATTGCAGAATCATGTCTTCGATTTCTTCCATTGTAAAACCCTTTTCAATCAACTCGTTGATTTTCAAATCAGGCGCAATTAGAATTCTGTCATCATCAAACATCTTTATCATACGCTGTGTAGAAATCAACAAATTGTTCAGCGTAATTTTGAACGCATAAAAACTACTCTCAAGACGCTTAATCATCAATGTCTTCATGATGCCGGCTAAAGCTTTGGAGACAAGTGTTGCCTGATCGTAATATGCCTCCTGAAGTTCTTCCTTTAAGTATCGAATAGCCTGATAGCGATTGTAATTGATTTTGTCATTATCGGTGAGATAGAATACGGTGTGATAAAAAAGCTTACTTAACTTGGCATTAAAATCATATTGAACAGTTTTTAAAGGTGCAATCTCAGGAAACTTTATGCCTTGCTCTTGAAGGTCATCTAAATATTTAGGATAGTTTTCCAAATCTTTCCGTGTTCTGCGTACTGTAATCTGCGAGATAATTTTTTCTCTTATCAGATCGTATAACGCTCTAATGCGTTCGATGTCGGGTTCGTCTGCCCGCATTAAATCACGGTACTCACGAATTATCGGTCCAAAGAATGATTGAAGATTGGTAATTGGCGGGAGCGTACTTCTTCTCGCATCCTGAAAAAGAAGTAACTGATAGTATAAATCCTGTGGACGGTTGTTTAAGGGCGTTGCAGATATAAGTACAACTTTTTTGTTTGTTCCTTTCACAAGCCCATCACCGTTGCGCGGTGCTTTGCAAATTCTTTGAAGGAATCCAAAACTTTGTGACGTATGATTTCTGTATTTATGGGCTTCATCAACCAAGATGAGATCATAATCTTCTTTAGGCCAATAATTAAGGTCTTCACCTCTCACTATCTTTTCAAGCCTACCATTTGTAATAAATTTGGTATGTCTGTCAATGCCAAATAGTCGAAATGTGTTTTTCCAGTTCTTTTCTAATGCTGGTGGAAATACCACTAATATTTTGGTGTTTAAAGATCCATTGGCAATTAAAAACCTTTTTGCAATCATTGAAGCAACAATCGTTTTTCCAAGTCCAACTACATCAGCAAGAAAAAAACCGTGATGTTCAATAAGCATTTGATAGCCTTGATTTACCGCTTCAACCTGATAGCTTAATTTTTTATATGCTTTTGGTAAATCTCCAACGGTATCCGGATCATAATCTATGTTATTCCCGAAGTATTCTATTAGAAGTTTA
>PXCK01000092.1 GCA_003566635.1 Balneolia bacterium
ATTTTGCAACAGAGTGGTTCGTAGGCATGGGTCAATTACTGAGTATACCTATCGTAATTGTGGGCTTATACATTCTTATAGCCAAGGTCAACTGGAAAGAAGATTCAAATCCACAAAAGGTTAAAAAATGACTGTAAGCCCTATAAAGTTTGGCACGGATGGCTGGCGTGCCATCATTGGCAGAGAATATACCGAAGCAAATGTTGCGCGAGTTGCTTCTGCAACAGCGGATTGGGTTAGATCGGAGAATCCCCAGGAACCTAAGATTGTAATTGGGTATGATACCCGCTTCGGAGGTGAGCTTTTTGCAAAAGTTGCTTCCATCATTCTAGCTAAAAAAGGTTTAAAAGTCCTTTTTGGAAAGGGAGTTACTCCTACCCCTGCTGTGAGTTTAGCAGCAAAAAAATACAATGCCGAAGGTGTGGTGATTACGGCAAGTCACAATCCACCAGATTATAATGGATTTAAACTAAAAGCCCGTTTTGGTGGTCCCGCAACTCCAGTTCAGGTTAAAGAAGTTGAGAAGCAAATCCCCGATTATGTAGAGGTACCACCCCAACATCAATTTGATGAGCTGATTGAAGCGGGTACAATTTCTATGATAGATTTCACCAATGAATATCTGTCTGAAATTGAAAAGTCTATCAGTTTAGATGCGATCAAAAACTGGGGTGGGCGTATAGCTCACGATGCGATGTTTGGTGCAACGAGCGGGTTGTTGAAGCGCCTTTTGGGTGATCAGGTTACCGAGTTGCATGTTGAATTAAACCCCGGTTTTAATGGCAGAGCACCTGAACCCATAGACAAAAACTTACCTGAAATGCCCAATCTTATCCGTGAAGAAAAATGTGCTCTTGGTATTGCAAATGACGGCGACGGGGATAGAATCGGCATGTTTGATGAACAAGGGAATTTCGTTGATTCTCATAAATTGTTAAGTCTGTTGTTCAAATACCTTTCACAGGAAAAGGGTGAAAACGGAATGATGGTGAAAACTTTTTCGACCACAGATATGCTTGACAAACAGGCTCAGAAATATGGCTACCCCATAAAGACTACCCCCATTGGATTCAAATATATAGTTGAAGAAATTCTCGAAAATGATGTTCTGGTTTGTGGGGAAGAATCAGGTGGAATAGCTGTTAAAGGACATATACCCGAGAGAGACGGTCTTTACACCGGGTTGTTAATTGCTGAAATGTTAGCTGCAAAAAAGGCAACTTTGAGCGATTTAGTAAATGAGTTACAGATTGAGTTTGGGGAGCATCATTATTATCGGGATGATTTACATACCTCCAATGAAAAAAAAGATGCATTTGTTACTTCTTGTAAGAACAGTGAATTAAAAGAAATTGCAGGCTATAGGGTTATGAAGCATGAATTTACGGATGGAATTAAACATCGGCTGGAAGATGGTTCATGGTTGTTGGTGAGACCCTCCGGGACTGAACCGGTTCTGCGAATTTATTCGGAAGCGTCCAACCAAGAAAGGGCAAAAGAAAACGTTGAGTGGGTAAGTAGCTTTATCGATACATCTTTTAATTAATAAAAAAATGCTAAAAACTAGTGTTTCTGGTAAGGTTAAATATATCAGCATTAACAGGCCTGAAGTAAAAAACGCTGTAGATCCTGATACTATGTTTGCCATACGTGATGAAGTATTAGTTACTGAAAAATCAGATATTAGAGTAATAGTACTTACCGGAGAAGATGGTGCATTTTGTAGTGGAGCTGATATAAAATCAGCCATCAAAGAAGGAATGTCAGCTGATATGGCAGTCGAAATTCTCAAAAACTGTTATGGCCCGACTATTAAATCCATTCGAGAAAGCTCATGTATTATAATAGCAGCAGTTAATGGAGCTGCTGCCGGAATTGGCTTAGACTTAGCATTAGCATGTGATCTAAGAGTTTGTTCAGAGAATGCAGTTTTCTCAGAACTTTTTATAAAGGTTGGTTTGATTCCTGATGGTGGTGGAACCTGGAGTTTACAGCGTATAATTGGAGAAGCGCGTGCTAAAGAAATGACTTTTACAGGCATGCCGATTGATGCGCACAAAGCTTTAAATTGGGGTTTGGTAAACAGAATCTATCCTACTGATGAATTTTTGAACGAGGTTTTTAGTTTTGCATCGCAAATTTCAAACCAATCATCCGATGCACTTTACTACGGGAAAAAAGCTATTCATGCTGCTCAGAATAGCACTTTCGAAGAATCGCTGCAAAGAGAAGCTGAGTTTCAACATAAGATATTTTCGGGAAAATGGGGCTTTGAAGGCTTTAAAGCTTTTGTAGAAAAAAGAGCTCCAAAGTGGATAGACAACTGATTGAGTAGAAAAAAAGATTTTGCAATAAAATGTATTAAGTTTCATTAATTTTTTTTAATATACGTCTTAGTGCTTAACACCAAAGTCTTTATTAGAAATGAAATACATTTATACAGCCATCATATTAATATTTTTTACAGGATTCTTTCTATCCTGTGAATCACCTACTAAAAGTGAATCAGATCCAATTACAGTTAGCGGCTATGTAGTGGCACAATCTGACAATAGTCCTATACCAAATGCAATTGTTAGGGTATTAGATCCGAGTCCTGAATTTACTACAATAACAAGAGAAGACGGCTTCTTCTCATTTGAAATGATTGTTGATTCCACTTTTAATGTGAATCTTGAGATCAGAAAAGAAGGATTTATTACAGAGTTGACTGATTTTTTGGCCATTCCTGAGCGTAATGTAGAAATACCAAGTATAAAACTAAGCACAACTGATGATGATGATAACCCATTTGTACCGGGAATATCCGGCCCGCCAGCTACTATCGTATTAGGCTCAATAAGCCACAATACAATTAGTGTACGTGAAACGGGCGAAAATGAAAACACACAACTTACATTTGAAGTTCGTGACGCTCATGGTCGGCCTGTTGATATAAATAACTCTACTGAAGTTCGTTTCTCATTTGGAGGACAACCTAATGGTGGAGAAGTCATATCGCCAATATCAGGTAATACTGATGGCAATGGCCGAATTAATACAACGTTAACAAGTGGAACTGTCTCAGGTGTAGTACAAGTTGTTGCAGAATTTACAAGAGATGATGAGCAGATTATTAAATCTATGCCGGTGAGTGTTGTAATTCATAGTGGGCTACCCGATGAAGAACATTTTGCTGTTGGAAGTACAGTGTTAAACATGCCCGGAAATATTTTAAATGTTCAGAATACTATTACAGCAGTAGTTGGAGATAAATATGGTAACATGGTTCAGCCGGGGACAATGGTGTATTTTACTACTGATGGGGGAATTATTGAAGGCTCCTCACCCACCAACAATTTAGGGGCTGCCACTGCAACACTTATTACCGCTCCACCCTTCCCAAACCATAGTCAATTAGGCCCCGGGTTTGCGACAATTAGAGCAAGAACTGTAAACGAGAATCAACAAACATTAGAAGTTACAACACTCGTTTTGTTTTCTCTTGCACCTCGCATAACAGTAAACCCAACCTCTATTGATGTACCCAATGGAGGTTCCCAAACATTCAATTTAACAGTTGCAGATGTTCATGGAAATCCACTTGTATCCGGAACACAAATATCTGTTGAAGTTGAGGGTGATGACCTAGATGTAGTAGGCGATACAGACATTACACTTCCCGATACCCAGTTTATTGGTACTGGTACTACAAACTTCCAGTTCACTATCTTTGACACTAATCCTGAAGAAGAAATAGTTAAGCCAGTACAAATAACTATTGAGGTACGAGGGCCAAATGGATCTGCAACTGCTACACTTACGGGTTCTACCCGATTATAGTTGTAACTGAACCTAAACTAAAAATAGTATTTAGAGAGACCTGCCTTCCTGACTGCGGCAGGCAGGTTCGAACCCACGGAACCCGGTAAAGGGCTCAACATCCGCCTTAGGCGGAGAAGCCGCTTCCCCACCAAAGCTAATCTAATCTAATCATTTCTAAATATTTTATACTTCCCTTACACGAACAATTCCTCTGGGGAAATTGCTAATTAACATTGAGAAACTCCAAATG
>PXCK01000208.1 GCA_003566635.1 Balneolia bacterium
AGAAATTGGTACAGACCACTCCGGTATTATGGTTTTAGATACCGACTTCAAAGCCGGCACACCCTTTGCTAAATTTACAAGTCCCACAAAAGATACTATCCTTGAAATTGGTTTAACTCCAAACAGACCGGACGCCGCATGCCATGCCGGTACTGCACGAGACCTCACTGCCGTAACCGGTGAAATGCTTGATATTCCGGTTTCAGAAGTTGAATCCTCAAAGGTTAATACATCCGGACATCCATCTGTCAAAATTTCTATTGAGAATCATGACCTCTGTACCCGCTATGTTGGAATTGTGGTTAAGGATGTTGCCTATGCTGAATCACCTGCATGGGTTCAAGCAAGACTAAAATCTATAGGGTTACGTCCAAGAAACGCCATAGTTGATGCAACAAATTACGTACTCCATGAATTAGGACAACCGCTACATGCTTTTGACCTTGATACCTTATCGGGTAATGAAATCGTCGTAAAGACTTTCGATAAAGAAGTCAACTTTACCACACTTGATGAAATTGAACGTAAGGTACCGGCAGGAACATTGTTTATTTGCGATAAACAAAAGCCAGTGGCGCTTGCCGGTATTATGGGTGGGATGAACTCAGAAATTTGTGAATCAACCACGAACATACTTATAGAATCTGCCTGGTTTGAACCCGTTTCTATTAGAAAGTCTTCTAAAAATTTAACTTTACAAAGCGATAGTTCCTACCGGTTTGAGCGTGGTGTTGATCCTACCATCACCCGTAAAGCAGCCATGCGTTGCGCACGTTTAATCCAGGAATGGTGTGGTGGAACTATAGAATTTCCTGTGATTGATGTAAATCCGGTGGTATTTAAACCCCAAACGCTAAATTTACGTCCGGAGAGAGTAAATAAAGTTCTTGGAACCGATATTGAAATTACCCGCATGGTTGAAATTCTCTCAAGATTAGGATTTGCTCCTGTTGTTAAAAATACGGTTATACAATGTACTATTCCCGGTTTCAGACCCGATGTGAGTATTGAAATTGATTTAATTGAGGAAATTGCCCGTATTTACGATTACAACAAGATTGGCACTACCGGAAGAATTACTTTTTCAAGACCACCTGTTTTACCATACAGTGAAACATTTTTATCTCAGATAAGGGAAATTTGTTCCGGGTTGGGGCTACAGGAAATTTATACCAACTCCCTCCTGCCCGAGTCCGTAAATTTGCCTGGCTTCGATGCTGAGCTGCTGGTACCAACATTAAATCCAATATCTAAAGATCAGGCGATTCTAAGACCTTCACTTCTTTACGGGTTTTTAAAATCAGCCTCATGGAACTTTAACCGAAAATTACCGGGTGTACAGTTATTTGAAGTTGGTCACATCTTTACCAAAGGTGATGGTACCTGGATTAAAGGCTATAATGAAAGTCGTTCCTTATTGATAGGTGTTTCCGGTTTAAAAACTATTCAACATTGGAATCAGAAAGCAACAGCTTTTACCCATGCTGACTTGAAATCGATATGTGAAGTATTGTTTGAAAGGTTACGACTATCCGATAAAGTTACGCAGGTAATAAATGATGAATCAATTGTGTATTCTATAAAAAACAAAGAAATCGGCACGTTAACTAAAGTTGACACTGCACTTTGTAAAAAAATGGACATCAGCCATTTGGTTTTTGTTGCTGAGTTTAATATAGATGCATTGATTGAGGAAACCCAGCGCTTGAATATGCTACGTTATAATGCTATTCCGAAATTCCCACCATTTGAGTTTGATATTGCTTTTGAAGTTGACAAAAATATTATGTCAAACGATTTGGAAACAGTTATAAGACAAGAAAGTGGTCAACTTCTAAGCAACTTACATGTTTTCGACGTGTTTGAGGGTAAGCCCTTAAATGACAATAAGAAAAGTATTGCTTACAGGTTGTGGTTTTTAGACAAGCAACGTACATTAAGTTCAGAAGATATTGAGCCGATTATCAATCGAATTACATCTTCTCTTAAGAAAAAGTACAACGCAAGTTTAAGAGCCTGATACTGTGGAACCTCAATCAACCAAGCAAAAAATTGCTGAGTTTACAAACACACTGGAAGAAATTCGAAGAGAGTTCAAAAAACTACAGCAACAAAATGAATCTTTAAGAGCCGAAAACAATACGCTCAGGTCTGAGAATACCAAGTTAAAAGCAACTGGAGATTTATTTTCGGGTTTGCCGGAAAAAAAACGGTTGCTTCTCAAGCAGCAGATACAAACTATCATGGATAGAATTGACGAACAAATGGAGGAATTACAATGAAAAAATCAGTAAAGGTCTCCATCTTAGGGCGTCAATATCCTCTTAAAGTTAATGAAGAAGACGAGGAATTAATGGTTAAAATTGCTTCCTATGTTGATACAAGAATCAGAAACTTCAAGCGGGATTTATCCAGTCAAAACGAAACTACTATTTTGGTACTAAGTTGTTTAAGTATTGCAGAGGAATTGTTTTCAAAGAAAACGGAGGATAGCGAAAGTGAAGAAGCACTATCCTCTCTCAATGATTCGTTAAAAAACTTTTTAACCGAAATTAAAACTACTAAGTAGTTGCAGGTTATCTTATATTACACCTAAGGACAGCGTTCGGATATTGCTTGAACGATAACTAACTTAACGGGTTATCTGCTTTGCCCGGCAACGACGTGCCTCATGTTCCAATCCGGAAATAGTGGAAGTCGAACCCGGTCAAGAGGTTTCCCACCGTGTCAAGATACGGTTCTATGCAATACCCGCTGTCCTTTTTTATTTTTCTATTATGAGTTCAGAAACAGTTCGAATATTATTTATAGGTGATGTTGTTGCAGATCCGGGTGTTGCCCTGATAGAAACCTTCCTCTCTTCGTTCAAAAATAAGTACAAAGCCGATTTTGTTATCGTAAATGGCGAAAATGCTCATGAAGGAATGGGCTTAAATGAAGAAATCGTCAAAACTATATACAGCAACGGTGCTAATGTAATTACCGGTGGAAATCACAGTTTTGCGAAGTGGAAAATCTTCAACTACATGAAATCCGATTCTAATCTGTTACGCCCCTTAAATTATCCCAGAGGAGCTCATGGTTTTGGCTATGGTATTTATGACATTCCCGGAAAAAATTTAAAAATCGGGGTTGTAAATATGATGGGTCGTACCTACATGCAACCTCTGGATTGCCCTTTCAAAACATCTGACTGGATACTTGAAAAAATAAAAGCTGAAACTAATATCATTTTCATTGATTTTCATGCTGAAGCAACAGCGGAAAAAATGTCTTTCGGTTGGTATAATGATGGAATGGCTTCTGTAATCGTAGGAACTCACACGCATATACCAACAAACGATTGCAGAATATTACCTAAAGGAACCGGATACATAACTGATGTTGGCATGACAGGCTCATACAATTCTGTTATCGGAATGGATAAAGACGTTGCATTAAAACGATTTACCCTTCAAACACCTCATAGATACAGTCCTGCAAACGGTGATAATAAAATGGCCGGAGTTGTAGCCGATATAGATGTTGAAACGGGAAAATGTGTTCATATTGAGTCCTTTATTTACCCTAATTTCAAAACAGAAGTTAGTTCTTGATTATGAATTCAATACTTAGCTGTAAAGATATTGTTAAGGAATTCAAGAGTAAATCTGATGAAAACCTACGGGTTTTAAACGGCGTAAGCCTTTCTATTGATGCTGGTACTAAAGTCTCTATAGTCGGGGCTTCAGGCAGTGGCAAAAGTACGTTGCTGCACATTTTAGGTGGTCTTGATAAACCGACTTCCGGTACTGTCCATTATAAAAACAAGCTTCTGAATGAAATGAATAACGATCAACTTGCGTCATTTCGAAATAATAATCTTGGTTTCGTCTTTCAATTCCATCATCTTTTACCGGAATTTTCAGCTCTGGAAAACGTAATGATGCCGGCCTTAATATCTTCAAAGTCGAACGGTGATATGCAGGACTATGCTCGTCATTTGTTGAGTTCGTTTGGATTGGAAGATAGAATTCATCATCGCCCATCGGAATTATCAGGTGGCGAACAACAAAGAGTAGCTGTTGCCAGAGCCTTAATGAATAAACCTGATGTTATTCTTGCTGATGAACCAACCGGAAACCTGGATGATAATAGTACAAAAGTGTTGCTTGAATTGTTATTTAATGAGGTTGAGGCAAAAAACCTGACCCTTGTAATGGTAACACATGACCGAACTATTGCTGAAGCTTGTGATATTACCTTACGACTTGAACATGGTAGATTTAGTGATTAGATATTCACGCTAGTTTCTTTCATTTTTTATTGAAAAATTAACAGTCCTCAATTTTTCATTTTGCCCATCATATTGATTTTTATATCCTAATGGGTACTATCTCTTTAAAAAAAAGTTTCTATATTCTGCACAACAAATTCATAATTAGTGCGTACATTCAGTGCAACTATTAAAAATTATTAGTTGCATTTTTGATACAAAAAAATTTTATTTGTCACAGAACTTTAAATTTCATAAAACTCGGGAAATTATATGATTTGGACCGTTGAACTTGCTGCTACTTTAGAAGAAGCCCCGTGGCCTGCTACACGTGACGAACTTATTGAGTGGGCCGAAAGAAATGGGTGTCCACAACAAGTTATAGACAATCTTTATGAACTCGACGAAGAAGACGAAACCCCTTATGAAAACATTGAAGAAATCTGGCCTGATTACATAATGAAGGAAGACTTTTTTCACGGTGAGGAAGATGACGGTTTCGACTACGACGACGTGTAGTAGTATTTCAAAATTATTTATTAATAAAACGGCATCATGTAAACAATGATGCCGTTTTTATTTTCAAATTTAGCTTCGTTTGTCGACATAGAATAATACAGTGAGCCTCCTATCTTTTCATTATCTTTCATCTTTAGAGACTTTTAAAATAAGTCAATTGTTAGCTAAGAATAGACCGGCATTACACAAATATAGATGATTTTAAAAACCTACTTATTTATAGTATTTCTGGCTGTATTAATAATACTACCGGAAGTATTTATACCGGTTAATGCTTATGCTCAGGAGAACGAACAATCAGAAGAATTGTTAGTTAGGTCTGTTAGGTTTGATGGTAACAGAAATATTCGGAATGGTACTCTTAGAACTGTTGTAAGAACACAGAAAAATCGCGAGATTTTTGGGATTCCCGGGGCAACCCTATGGTTAGCACTAAACCGAATAAGCTCGGCCTTAGGCGAACCACCCCGTTTTTTAGATAGGGATATAGTTGGCAGAGATATTGAGCGACTTCAAACTTTTTACGAGTACAATGGATTTTTTGATGCAAGGATTGATACTACCATAGAGAAAATCAGATCAGGAAGAGTAAGAGTTATTTTTTCTATTGATGAAGGTGAACCTTCTTTTGTTAGAACAGTAGCCTTTAGTGGAGTGCCGGACTTGGAAGATGAGAGACAAAATGAGCGCTTTTACAGCCGAAGCGTAATTGCCAGGTCTGCAATTGACGACACTACATTTAATGTTAACAGACAATACTCAGTCGACTTAATAAGTGAAGAACGAAATAGAATAATAAATATACTTCGCAGAAATGGATATGCTTCAGTACAACGCGATTCAATTCGTGTTCTGGTAAGACCTGACCCTGACGAGCCAAAAGAATTAGACATTTTATTCAGAATCAGACCGGGTGATATTTATTATTTTGGTGATGTGCGTATGGATTTACGTGCACCAGAATCTATTGCCGAAAATATAGAAATTGCTTTTAGTGATACGGTTAGTGGTGAGCCTTTGACAATCGAACCAAATAAAATTTTTGTAAACAGAGAAGAACAGACAAGAACCCGACCCTCGACCCTATATAATAGGATTTTATTTAAACCGGGTGAGCGGTTCAACAACGACTTATATTTATCATCAGTAAATCAATTTCAAACGTTAGATATGCTTGTACTACGCCAGTTTAGTTTAACAGAAGATGGCGGCCTTCCTGATTACAGTCAGAAATATTTACCTGTTTATTTTGATTTACAGACACTCCCACGCCATCAAATTCGTTCAGAATTATTTGGTTTACAACGACTTGGATTAGGTGCAGGTGCAGGTGTAAGCTACCGGAATAACAATTTACTTCAACGAGGCGAGCAACTTGAAATTGGTGTAAACGGTAGCTTTGAATATGTAACAGGGAGTTCATCAGCTCAAAGACAGGTTTTGCGAAATATTGAAGGCAGAGTAAACTATGCCCTACCCTTTCTTGCATTTCCATTTGCCTCACTCAATAATAATCCAAATTTCTTAAATCCCAGAACGAGCTTTCAGTTTAGTGCAGCCAGAGTAAATCAGATAAATTTCAACATTGACGCTAATTTCAGGTTCAACATACAGTTTGAAGCTAGTCATAACCAATCAACACGTAGTTTCCTTGATATTCTGGAACTTGAGTGGATAGATGCTTCTGCAACTCCTGAGTTCATCAATAATATCACTGAAAACATAAGCGATACGCTACAAATTCAGCGAATATTAGAAGATTTTCGTCCCCAATTTAACTCAACTCTACGATACACATTTAGGAATAGTACAACTCATATAGTTCGAAGAGACCGCGGGTTTTACCTTGAATCAAGTATTGAAGTAAGTGGAAATTTACCCTATGCTATCGAGCGTTTCGCTTTAGACCGCGATACCCTCCAAAGTACGATTCCATCATTTAGCATAAGTGGGCGCGATCTTGCCTACAGTCAATTTGTAAAAGGCTCCGTAGATTTCAGAAGGTACTACAGCCTCAACCAAAATACAGTCTTTGCATTTCGTGGGTTTGCAGGCTATGCCTATCCTTTTGGGCAAAGTCGTGTAATTCCACTCAATCGACGTTTCTTTGCTGGCGGTGCAAATGACATTCGGGGTTGGGACCCTTTTAGGCTTGGTCCCGGTGGTATAGACGAGCGAGAAGTTCCCATAAATGGTGGCGATATAAAATTAGCGGGATTTGCTGAATTACGTTATGTTTTTTCACGTAACTTCCTGTCAACCAATTGGATTATTGCCGCTTTTACCGATATTGGTAATATTTGGTATGGACCAAGAAGTGAATTTACAGAAGGTCAATTTAAATTAGACACTTTCTTAGATGAACTAGCTGTAGGTTCAGGAATTGGTCTTCGACTCGATTGGGATTTTGTGGTGTTTAGAATTGACTTAGCCTACAGAATGAGAGATTTAGGAAACGAGCCCGGTACAAACTTTTTGCAACGGAGTAATTTTCATTTCGGTATTGGACATTCATTTTAACCATTATGTTTAAGAATAAAGCATTAGAGCAACTAAAATCAAAAGGTAGAATTGTATTCAAATCTCCTTTTTTAAAAAATCTGACCTTATCGGAAGCTATTGAGTTTACTCAAATATGTCATCCTCGAAAATTTAAAGCCGGTGAGTACATATATCACCAAAATGACCCCGGTAATGGAATGTATTTTTTAGAAGAAGGCATCATAGAGTTGATAGTTGAAAACCCTATTGATAATACGGAAGAAGCAGTATTCACATTAGAGCCTCCTGCTGTTTTCGGTAACCTGAGTTTAAGTTATGAAATGAGAAGGATGTCATCTGCCCGAGCAAAAATTGATTGCAATGTCTTAGGTTTTTTTAATTCTGATTTACAAATGGTTCAAAAAAGATATCCTCAAATCGCAATTAAATTAATGGACGAAATAAACTACTCTATTGCTCAGCAATACACCAAGACACTAAAAGCACTGATGGCTTTATCCAGCGAAAGTGATACCTATCAAATTCAATTTGATGAACTTAAGAAAGTGGATGATTAGTCATGGCTATTAAAAAAGGGCATATTGCCGAAGTACAAATTGAAGAAGCAGCCTATGAAGGAAAAGGATTTGGCAAGTTAGATGATAGAGCAATATTTGTGAAGAATACTGCTCCCGGCGACAAGGTAAAGGTCCGAATCATCAAAAAACGAAAGAATTTTTTTATTGGTGATTTATTGGAAATACTGGAGAAAGGTCCCGGTCGTATTGAACCTCATTGTATACATGCCGGTCTTTGTGGAGGCTGTACCTGGCAACATGTCAGCTATGATGAACAACTTCGTTTCAAAAGACAACACGTAGAAGACCATCTTCAGCGTATTGGAGGATTAAAAACCATATCACCTTTACCAACAGTTGGATGCGAAAAAACCTTAGGCTATCGCAATAAAATGGAATACACCTTTGGTACAAAAAGGTGGCTCACTTCTGAAGAGATCGCTTCTGGTGAAGAGATAGAAAATCGTGACTTTGCCGTTGGAATGCATATTCCTGGTCGTTTTGACAGAATACTAAATCTGGAAACCTGCTATTTACAGCCTGACTTTTCGTTTGCCATTTTGGACTTTATTCGCCAATTCGCAATCAACAATAACATACCGGCATACGATCTTCATAAAAAACAAGGTTTTTTTAGAAATGTGATGATTCGAAATGGTGTTAGAACGGGCGACTTAATGGTTAATATTATTACCTTCGAAGACAATAGTGAAATCATGGAACAACTTAAAGGTGAATTACTAGCGAAGTTTCCTCAAATTACTACTATTGTTAACAATGTTAATGATACCTTCTCTCCTGCTTCAGAAGGTAGATATCAAAATATTTATCATGGCTCCGGTTATATAACTGAAAAAATTGGTGATCATTCGTTTGATATAGATGCAAACACTTTCTTCCAGACAAACACTATTCAGGCTGAGAAGCTTTATGAAATTGCAAAAGATTTTGCCAACTTAAAACCAACAGATACCGTTTTTGATTTATACTGTGGTGTTGGCTCCCTAAGTTTATTTGTTAGCGATGCAGTAAATAAAGTTGTTGGAATAGAGGTTAACCCAACTTCAGTTCAGAAAGCCAAAGAGAATGCCATTAGAAACAAAGTTGATAATTGTGAATTTATTACAGGTGATATGAAAGATGTTTTCCATGAAGAAATTATTTTTAAATATGGAAAACCGGATGTAATTATTACTGATCCGCCAAGGGCGGGAATGCATCCCGATGTTGTTAAAACATTATGTACATTAGCCGTGGATCGCTTAGTTTATGTTAGCTGTAACAGCGCTACAATGGCCCGCGATTTAGCAGAATTGTCTGAAGTGTACCATATTGGTCGCGTTCAACCTGTAGATATGTTTCCACAAACATACCATATTGAAACCGTTGCCGAATTAAGGAAAAAGTCATGAAAAAAATTGCTGTAATTGGTTCAGGTATTGGTGGTCTTACAACCGCTGCAATTTTATCATCCTCCGGGTATGATGTAGAGGTATTCGAAAAGACAGGTTCTGTTGGCGGTAAAATGAATGAGTTTTCCAAAGATGGTTATCGTTTTGATACGGGACCAAGTTTGGTAACCATGCGTTATGTGTTAGAAGAACTCTTTGATCGTTGCGGGAAAAAACTTGAGGATTATATTGATTTAGTACCAGTTAATCCTGTTTGCCGATATTTTTGGAATGATGGTACTACCTTCGATTGCTTTACGGATTTACCGGCGGTACTAGATGAAATCAAGCGTATCGCACCGGAAGATGCAGAGTCCTACGTTAAATTTCTTGGATACTCTGCCGATATTTATCAGAAAACAGCTCAAACATTTTTGTTTAATCCTCTTCAAAAAATATCTGACTTAAAGAAACTCAAGAAGTCTGATTTTTTTAAGATTGACCCTTTTTCGAGCGTGAGTTCACGTGTCGATAAATTTTTTGATTCAAAATACCTCCAACAAGTATTTAAGCGATTTACCACCTATAACGGCTCCTCTCCCTATATTGCTCCGGCTACGCTTAATGTAATTGCTTATGTTGAACTTTGTGAAGGAGGTTATTACATAAAAGGTGGCTTATACAAGTTTGCGAATGCTTTAAAAGATATCTGTGAAGAAAATGGCGTAAAACTTCATTTTAACTCCGAAATTAAACAAATCAATGCACCCGATCTGACAGCCAGTTCAATCACGCTTGAAAACGGTAATACATTTCCATTTGATTTTATTTTTTCAAATGCCGACGCTACCCATACTTACACCAAGTTATTAGATAAAGATATTGTAAAACCTAAACATAGAAATCAGTTTAAAAAAGTTGAACCTTCCTGTTCCGGTTTTGTATTAATGCTTGGTATTGATAAAAAGTACGATATGCTCAAGCATCATAATATTTTCTTCTCCGAAGATTATGAAAATGAATTTATAGAGATATTTTTGAGAAAAAAGTTACCAACCGATCCTACTATCTATATAGCTAATACCTCATTTACCGATGCCGAACATGCTCCTGAAGGTGGTTCGAACTTATTTATTTTGGTAAATAGCCCTTATCTAAGTCCTAAGCAAAAATGGGATAATGAAATTGTAGAGTCTTATAACAATCTAATTATCAAAAGGCTTGAAGAACATGGACTAGATGGATTAAGCGAGTCCATAAAGGTTAAGAAAAATATTACACCGATAGACTTTGAAAAGAAATACCTCTCTAATCGAGGCAGTATTTATGGCACATCCAGTAACCAAACGTTTTCAGCTTTTTTGCGCCCGCGTAATAAGTCTCCTTTTGTGTCGAACTTATATATGTGTGGTGGTTCAACCCATCCCGGAGGTGGAATTCCACTTGTTGTACTTTCTGCATTTCATGCAGTAGATTTGTTTGGCAAGGACCTAAAACTATAGTACAATTATTCTCTAGACCACAAAAAAAGCCGCATGAAGCGGCTTTTTTATCAACTAATTAAATTTGAAGCTTATCCTAAATAAGCTCTCAGAGCCATATTTTTATTATGGTGGCGAAGCTTCCTAAGGGCTTTTTCTTTAATCTGACGAACACGCTCACGTGTTAAATCAAAACGCTCACCTATTTCCTCGAGCGTTAAAGAATGCTCACGGTTAATTCCAAAATATAGACGGATTACTTCGGCTTCTCGTTGACTCAACTTATATAGAGCACGATCAATCTCTATTTTCGCCGATTCACGCATAAGTTCAGAATCCGGTTCGGGGGTTTCTTTGTTCGGAACAACATCTAACATGCTGTTTTCTTCACCTTGTGAAAATGGTGAATCCATAGAAAGGTGACCACCGGCATATTTTAGTGTTTCTGCTACTTCTGTTTCACCTAATTCGAGATACTCGGCTAACTCGGCAACGGATGGAATTCTGCCATATTCTTGCTCAAGTTTTAATTGAGCTTTTAAAATTTTAATCAGTGTACCTTTACGGTTTTGTGGTAAACGTACTAAACGGCCACGATCTGCCAACGCTTGAAGTATAGATTGCTTAACCCACCATACAGCATAGGAAATAAACTTAAAGCCTCTTGTTTCATCAAATCTTTTAGCGGCTTTTATCAAACCTAAATTACCTTCGCTAATAAGGTCACCTAATGTCAATCCCTGATTTTGATATTGCTTCGCTACAGATACTACGAATCTCAAATTGGCTTCGGTAAGTTTCTTTAGTGCCTTTTCGTCACCCTCTCTAATCCGTATTGCTAACTCAACTTCCTCGTCGGGAGTAATGAGATCAATTTCACCAATTTCCTTTAGGTATCTGTCTAAAAACTGTGATTCCTTTAGTGAAATTCCGCTTGATGAGAGATTTTTGGGTTCTTTCTTTTTCTTTGCTGCCATTAATATACTTTTGTGGTTTAAAATTTATCGGTCGTAATTTACTTAAAAAAAAGGTCTTTAGCTTACCAATTTCCAATAGATTTGAATTCTTTAAAACGTGTTTATAGTCAAAATAGTACTATTTTTTACTTATAATTTCTGAAGGAATGAAATTCCATCTACAGTTTGAGTAGTCTTGAAGTGATCTAAAATAGATGCTGCTATATCTCGAAAACTGCTCCGCGTTCCTAAATCAATTGATGATGTTTCAGTACCATAATAAACTAAAACAGGCACAAATTCCCGTGTATGGTCTGTACTCGGAAAAGCAGGATCATTTCCGTGATCAGCAGTTAAGATTAACACATCTCCTTCTTTTACTTTGTTGATTATTGCCGGAATTGCCCGATCGAACTCCATTAATGCCTCTGCAAAACCTTCAACATCATTACGATGCCCAAAAAGCTGATCAAAATCAACTAGATTTACAAATACAAAACTATTCTCTACCGCACTCATACTACTTAAAAATTGCGAAATCCCCTCGGCGTTATTTTTAGTTTTGCGATACTGAGTGAAACCTTCATAGGCAAACAGGTCAATAATTTTACCGATTGAATAGGTCTTTATATTATTTTCCTGAAGTATGGACAACATATTAGGTACGGGCGGTTTTAGAGAAAAATCCTTCCGCTGATCGGAAAGTCTGTAAAAACTACCCGGTTCCCCAGCAAATGGCCTTGCTATTACCCTTCCAACAGCATGTTCATCTATCATAATCTTTTCGCGGGCTATTTCGCACCATTCATAAAGCTTTTCAAGTGGTACGATATCCGTATGGGTGGCAATTTGAAATACACTGTCTGCCGAAGTATAAACAATAGGATTCCCGGTTTTAAGATGTTCATCCCCAAAATCGCGGATAACATCTGTGCCGGAATAGGGTTTATTTGCGAGAATCCCACTTACTCCGGTTTCTTTACAATAGGAATTAACTACATCAGCCGGAAATCCTTGCGGATATGTAGGGAATGGCGCATTCAAGGTTATTCCTGCAATTTCCCAGTGGCCGGTTGTACTGTCTTTTCCGGCAGATACTTCCCGAAGTTTACCGTAAGAAGCCAACGGATTTTGAACCGGCGGTACTGTATCTAATGGGATGATATTCCCCAATCCAAGCTTTTCAAAATTCGGAAGTTTGATACGGGTTTGATTTACTACATGTCCGAGTGTATTACTGCCGGTATCTCCATATTCGTTAGCATCTTCCTGATGCCCGACTCCGACACCATCAAGAATTACGAGGTATACATTTCCCATTAAATAACAATCTCTAATTTTTGTTTTACTGCTTGATTTAACGCTTTTTTTGCATCCTGAATGAAATGGTAGGAATCTTCGTGTTCGTTCTTTAACTCTACAATCCCAAAATGGAATTCGATACCTTCAGGATATATTCCATCATCTTGCTTTGATACAAAAGTAGTGAAATCTTGCGTCCAGTTGACAACTTGCTGCTCTGTAGCATTTACCATTAATACCATAAAAATACACTCAGTATGCAAGCCAACCAAACCCGGAACTCCGGAATGATTAGGGTTCAAATCTACCGACATGGCTTCCTGAAGTTTTCTGATATCATCGAGTCGAACTTTAGCTCTCAACTCCTGATAATCTGCCGGAGTAACAAATGTAAGAAAGGTTGATGAAGGTAAATCACCATTTGAACGCAAGTTGATTTCATCATCAATAATTGACTCTAAAATCTCAAGCTTACAGGTCTTGTTTGACTCTGAAAAAATATCACGAATCTCATCAATAGATTGAGGTACTAAGTTATCTAAGGCTAGAGAGCACGTAAGACCGATACTCTTAAGTTTGTGATTCAATGATTCTTTAAAGACAAGTGGGTTTTCATCCCAAACAACAAATACACCTTGTCTAATTTTCTTAGTCGATACAGGAATTGCAGTTGAAGCACCTTCGAAATATCCTTCTTTAGCGCTAATCCTTTTGGGGTTTCCATTGAAGTGCAAACTAAATTCAGCAGAGAGCGACTTTAAACATAAACCCGCCTGAGAATTCTCACTCATTAATAAACCAATTGGTAATTTCTTGGAACGAACAGATTTGGATAAAATAACATGCCATGCATCCATTGTGCGTGCCAGAAAGGCAACTCCACCGCTTTTTAACTGCCTCCCAATGATATCGATACCTTTTTGTATAAGTTTTAGATATGTTTTTTGATCCGCTAATTCAGAAAGATCTTCGTCAAAACTACTCCATGTGGTTTCTTCTTCGAGCATACCGCTGAGTTCAAAATAGGTACGCAAAATGTTTTCCAGAGCGCTGATGTAAGAGGTTGCAGCGGTAGAAAGCTCATCTGAGATCTCAATAGCATCATTTAATTCAACACCGGTAATGGCTACGGTTTCACCATTATTCATAAGTGGCAACAAGAGTACGCCTTTTCCGGTAAATTCAGATGTATGATGAATTAAAGATTCCGCCGGAAAAGCCTCATTTAATTCAACGACACTTGGCTGTTTAAGATCTTTGAAATCATGCAGAAAATGATCTTCAAACTGTACTCTATCCTGAAAATAAACATCCGTTCTATCAGTCGAGCCCGTTTCAAGCACAAATTGTTCACGTTTCCTATTCACCCAATGCATATATGCTGTATCTGATGAAGCAGACACACGTAGCACAACAAGCAAATCTTTCAAAACTTGCTTAAAGTGTTTTAGAACTTTTTCTTCTCGTCTTGGTAATAATGATTTAGTGGCTTTTGCGCCATTTTCACTCATTAGTTAACCTCAAAATTTAATGCTTTTGCCAATTGTTCAGCCTCATCAATCATTAATTCTATGGATTTTATCCCTTTACTCCAAAAATCCGGTGAATTAATATCAACCCCTGCTTTTGATACAATATTTTCGGGTAAATCAGATCCACCGGCTTTTAGAATTTCGATATAATTTTCGGAAAATCCTTCCGGTTTTTCTAAATATTTTTCATAAAGTGCCAAAACTAGCAATTCACCAAAAGCATAGGCATAAACATAGCCCGGTGAATGAAGAAAATGCGGGATATAAGACCACCAAGAGGCGTAGTTTTCAGTTAATTGTACCGAATCGCCATATAGCTCGGTTTGGGTTTGCATCCAAAGTTTACCGAAACCTTCTTTAGTTAGCTCTCCTTGTTCTCTTCTTGCTTTGTGGATGGCATCTTCAAAACGATTCATAGATATTTGGCGAAACACAGTTGCTATAGTGTCGTCAATTTTACCAATCAATAAAGCCAACTTCTCTTTGTCACTGTTCAGGTTTTTCTTTAAGCGCTGAAAAACCAGCATCTCTCCAAATACCGATGCAGTTTCGGCAGTTGTTAAAGGTGTACCCGATTGTAATACGCCCTGTTGAGCCGATAGATACTGATGTACCCCATGCCCTAATTCATGTGCCAGTGTTTGAACATCACGAATTTTACCATCATAATTCATAAATACATAAGGATGGACCGAGACTGCTGTAGAAGCTGAATATGCTCCACCGCGCTTACCCGGACGAATAGCAGCATCAATCCAGTTATTGTCAAAAAACTTTGCCGTAATTTGTCCCATCCCCTCGTCAAACTCGGTATAAGCATCAAGCACCATTTGCTTTGCTTCTGACCATTGAATCTGGGCTTCACTTTTCATTATGGGTGCATAGCGATCGTAATCATACAGTTTATCCAGTTTTAGCAATCGTGCTTTAAGTTTGTAATACCGTTGAACAATCGGATAACCGTCTTTTACGGCTTGTACCAAAGCTTCTACCGTTTCATCTTTAATTTCGTTCGAAAGGTTTCTTGATGTTATCCAATCGGGATAATTACGAAACTTATCATTTGTGGACTTATCAAAAAGAAGCGTATTAAAAATAAACGTTAGCGAACGGCTAAGCTCTTTTAGTCCTTTTGTTAGCGATTCGGCAGCATCTTTACGAATTGCTCGATCAGGATCTGAAAGTTTGCTAAGTACTTCTTGTTCTGTAACAGATTCGCCTCTAAAATCAAATCTAGCCGCCCCAAGGGTTTCATCAAAATATCGTACCCATGCGCTTTTTCCTGTTACTGACTTTGCCGATAGCAATTGCTCCTGCTCTTCCGAAAGCATGTGATCTTTGTATTTTCGGGCTGATTTCAAATAGTGTCTGTAATGAGCCAACTCTTCGCTATCATACAGTTTTTGAGCTTGATCATCTTCAACCTTCAACCATTCCAAATCGAAAAAAACAAGTTGTTGGCTCAGCTCAGACGAAAACTCATTCATCTCTTGCAGTAATTTACCTAACTCAGCATCCTCGGTATTTGTGCTCCAATTCAGGTAAGCATAAGAACCCATTTTCTGAATGATGTCGAGTATGGTTTCATAATCAGTCAATGCCTTGCTTAATGCATTTGCATCTAAATCTGCTACTTTTTCCTTGTAGGCGTCTCTAAAGGCTTGTGTTTTCGATAGTAAAACTGCTTTATCGTCCTTGAGTTTAGGATCATTTGGTGCGCTGTAAAGATCGCTTAAGTCCCAAAAAATTTGTTCTGCTCCTGATGAATTTTTCTTATTTGACATGAATCAAAATATATAATTTGTACTGATTTTATTAGGGCTTAAATATAGGGATTATGGACTTATTAATCGAAGGAAATGGGTATTAATTAGCAAGATGGTCTGTATGGATATTGATGTTTTTTTATGAAAATATAAAATGTTAAAAACTTTACGCAAATGTTCTTACCAACTGCTGCCTGCCTCACTTAGAGGATGGACCTGCTACTCTCTGCTACCCATCTACTATTTTGATAGAGTTTTTTTACCTGGGGATACAATTTGCGATAATGCGAGCCTACCTCAGTATTGGGAGATAAATCTGCGGTTATCTGCGATAATCTGTTTAATCAGTGGTAAGATGACCAAAGGACTTACGCGCAAACATCACATTTACCGAATTCTAGTTTATTTTTTAAAACATAACAGTATGATCAAATAGTCGGCATCTCC
>PXCK01000117.1 GCA_003566635.1 Balneolia bacterium
ACAGCATTTACATCAGCTATTGGAGCCGGCTTAGTGGCAGAATATGCAGCTCGATTTAGACTTAACGACTATACCGCAGGTTTAGCTGAAATACGTAAAGCTTCAGGAAGATTGTTCGTAACTATAATTCCCTTACTAGCCATACTTTTCATTTATGCTGAAGAACTACTATGGCTACTTTTTGGGGGGTACGAAGATTCTGCGCCCATCTTTAGAATTTATCTTTTTACCATTCTAACATTATTAGTTTTTCCACAAAGTGTAATTTTAGGTGTCGGCAGAAGTTCTGTAGTTGCCGGTTTTAGTACCATTGAATTGCTTTTTAATTTAATTCTAAGCATCATTTTAATACAAGTACTCGGAATTATTGGTCCGGCAATTGCTACAGTAGCAGCCCACTTCTTATTTACCTTCATGTTATTAATTTATTGTCGTGCTAGCCTGTCTATATCTATTCGCGACTTTTTACCTGATGCCAAAACATTCCATCTAAGCTGGGTTTTACCATTAGTGATTTTAGTGGGATATACACTCAAAAAGGAAGTAGCGTTAGGAGTTTGGGGGCTATTTGCCTCACTCCTTTTTGTGGGCGGATTGATAACTATAATGCGCAAAAAGATTTTGTAAGGAGTTTTTGATTCAAGGATTATAGAGCTATGAAGAAGTTTTATAATCAACTTACAAAAGGTTTGCAAGCGATGGTCTTCCCTGAAACCTGCTTAAATTGTGGGCTTATAATTCCGGTTGAAGAACACCATTTATGTGACCAATGCGTAGGCCAAGCCTTTGAAGATGCGAACTTAAACAATATTGACTTCTGTGATGTAGAAATCATCTATCCTCAAGGCATTCAATTCCACGATTCTATGTGGCATTATGACAAAAAAGGGGTACTCCCAAAACTCATTCGTATGCTCAAATACGAGCGAATGGAACGAGTGGGCTTGGAACTTGGGCGAATTTATGGGCAACGACTCAAAAAGCGTCATCTTGGCAAGCGCATTGAACCTCTGAAGGACGCCTTATTAGTCCCGGTACCACTTCACTTTTCCAAAAAGAGAAAACGCGGGTATAATCAAGCTTTTGTTTTGGCGCGTGGTATTCAAGAAGTAACGGGAATACGTATCGTTTCGGAAGAAGCCGTTAGACGTACAAAAAAAACCATTACCCAAACCAAACTGTCTTTTGGAGATAGAATGGAAAACCTCAAAGGTGTTTTCGAAGTGAATAAACCGGATGAGCTCGAAGGCAAATATTTAATTATTGTTGATGATGTTTTTACTACCGGCTCTACTGCATTTTCGCTTCACTTTGCAATTCAGGAATCTGTAAAATGTAATACAGGCATAGTAACAGTGGCAAAGGCTTAACCCGGGTTATTCACCCAAAAATCATCCTAACATTTCTCACCATATAGGCTTAATTTTTGGAATGATTTCAAAACCAAGCCCCAAAGAATATGAATACCTTGAAACTCCGGCCGGAATTTTTACCGGTGGAGGATTTTGGTTTCGAATTACAAAAAAGAATTTTGAGAAGTATACCAAAGGATTGTTAGATATCATCCCGCTAAAATCCTTACTTATGCATGCAGAACAGTGGATTCGTTCAACCGATGGTTTTGGAATATTATTCTCAATGATATTCTTACTGACCCTAAATTGGATACCGGCACTTTTTCTCGCTTTGTTTACGGGCATCCTTTTTCATTTATATAAACCACTCATTACCGGAACCGGACTTCAAGGTTTAATTTCAGTTATTGATAAAGATTGGTTTATGATTCTAATTGCATTGGGTCCGCTTTCATACTTCGGAATGGAAGGGATGTTTTCTCATCTGGGTATCGGGTTAGCATTATTTATGGTATTTAAATTTGGATGGGTTCGCAAGGTTGCTGATTTTGTGTATTCAAAACTATTTAAGAAAATACCTTATAACGACAGGATTCTATTTCGTTTAACTACCAGCCATGCTATTGCTAATGAAATCACGTTATCTAATTTCGAAATAATGCAGAAAGATTTAGAGAATGCTATTAGAAAGACTGTAAATAAAAAGAAAGAAAAATGAAGCTCATCCCCATTTTATTATTAGTTGCTTTAATACTATCCGGTTGTTCATCAACCGGCTGGCTGGTGGAAGACAGGCAACAGTCACCCAAAATCTACCTTGAGGACATTAATCCGGATGTAATCCCACAAAACGAGAGACGCCTTGATAACCGTTTTTGGGATCCTTTTGTTAGTTCCCATGCCGATTCTCTTTCACATTCGGCACTTTTACGCTTTGTAACAGGTGTGACACGAAGTCAACAACAAGGTCCTTCCATCACACCGGAAATAGTAGATGCCGATTATATACTCCGGGTCGATAATCTCGAAATCTCCCGTGTCTTTACCATGAATTTTGTTCACCCCGGACCCGTGTTCCGAATAAAAGTTGAAGTAAGTGCATGGCAGGGAAATCGGAAAGTATTTGAAACTCGTCAGACAACCACATCAAACCTTGCAGTAACTGCTGCCGATGGTGCACGATTTTACTATCCTGATCGGGCCGAAAGAACCGATTTAAACAACTTGAGAAACACCATCTACCCGGCAGTTGTGTCTGCCTTTGGTAGAGCCTGGCAGGAGTTTTTATTGCAGTAGCAAATAGATGCTATTTTATTAAGTGAAAAATGCATTTTATTTCACCACAGAGATACAGTGACACAGAGTCTGTAATGTTTGCATTCCTAAAAAAATTCATAACTCATAATTCAGAGATTCATAATTCACTTCCCCTTTCACTAAACGGCAGGTTTTTATTTTGAGGTGCTGATTAATAATTATCACAGTGACAATTATTGCAATACTTTAACCAATTTTATTTCAGCACATAGTTTAAAGATATTTTTTTGTCTTGTGAAATATTGGTTCATTTAAGTAAATTGAGACATGGAACAAAATAAATCAGATCAACAAAACTGGAAAACTCGCATCACGATAAATCCAAAACAGTGTGGTGGAAGACCTTGTATTCGAGGAATGAGGATTCGAGTAACCGATATTTTAGATCTCCTTGCAGCCGGTTTAACACAAGAAAAAATCCTCTCAGAATTACCTGATCTGGAAATGGACGACATCAATGCCGCAGTAAGATATGCACGAGAAAAAATTGATCACCCTGTATTTGCCGCATGATTATTTGGATAGATGCACAAATTTCACCATCTATCGCAGCATGGATTAATCGAAGTTTCATTGATATTGAGGCTAAATCTGTTCAATCTTTAGGGCTAAGGGATGCCGACGATTTTGAAATATTTAGTCAGGCAAAGTTATCTAATGCTGTTATCATGAGTAAAGACTCTGATTTTATATCACTAATAAAAAATTACGGATCCCCACCAAAATTAATTTGGATTTCTTTTGGGAATACATCAAATGCTCAACTAAGAAAAATTCTAAAAAAAACGCTTATTGATGTTGTTAATAAATTACAAAGTGAAGAAGAAATAGTAGAGATAAGTGACCAAACCAACCTGTAACTTAATTTTGCGAAATAATCACTAAACGATACCAACCAAACCGGTGTTAAGCCGTGATGAATCCCACTGTTAATTTGCCTATATTAACAGCCTTATACAATTTCTAGTTTTACTAGTTTAGTACCCAACAGTTTATGAGTGAAAAAGTAAAAGAAATGTTCGGCTCTATAGCAAGCCGTTATGATGTTACTAATACGGTTTTGTCTTTTGGTATTCATCACCTATGGCGTAAAAAAGCTGTGAAGCTTTGCAATGTTCAAAAGGGTCAACATATACTTGACTGTGCAACCGGTACAGGAGATTTCGCTATTGAATTTAAGAAAGCTGTTGGTCCAGGGGGCCGTGTTGTCGGAACCGATTTTTCACCCGAAATGATATCTCCGGCTCCCCAAAAAGCTGCACAAAAAGACCTTGATATCACCTTTGAGGTTGCCGACGCCATGAATCTGCCATATACCGATAATGAATTCGATGTGGCAAGTATAGCGTTTGGAATCCGAAATGTTGACGACCCGTTTATTTGCCTCAAAGAACTTGCTCGTGTTGTAAAACCGGGAGGTAAAGTTGTTGTATTAGAATTTGGTCAACCGGCGGGTTTAATGAAATATCCTTTCACATTTTATTCCAAATATGTGATGCCAACCGTTGGTGGAATAATGACAGGAAATCGCGATGCGTATGAATATCTGCCTGAAACAAGTGCCAGGTTTCCTGCAGGTGATAAATTCATCGAAATAATGGATAGCACAAAATCCTTTACCGGTGCAAAAGCATATCCGCTACAATCGGGTGTTGCGTACATTTACATTGGTAACGTTAAATAGTTTTTATTTTCACACAATCTTTGTATCTACAATCATCAATTAAAACAAATTTTTTGCCGCTATGGTCATGAATATCGAAGAAATCAAAAAAGTAATTCCTCACAGATACCCATTTCTATTGGTTGATCGTGTAACAGAACTTGACGATAATCGAATAGTTACCATTAAAAATGTAACGGGCAACGAAGACTTTTTTAACGGTCATTTCCCCGGGCTTCCTTTAATGCCGGGTGTTTTGCAAGTTGAAGCAATGGCTCAGTCAGGGTGTATTTTATTTTTAACGCGCCATGCCCAAGATCCGAAAAATACCACTATCGTTTTTTCCTCTATTAATAAAGCAAAATTCAGAAGACCTGTTGTACCGGGCGACCAGCTTGTAATGGAAACAAAATTGGTTGGCTTCAGAAGGCAATTCGTAACCTTAAATGGCAAAGCTACCGTTGATGGACAAGTTTGTTGTGAGTTAGATGCTACTGCCGCTTTCGTACCTACCGACTCACTATGAGTACAGAATTAAGTTCAAACAAACCGGTTAAGGTTACAACACAAACCGTTGTTGACATGAAGGAAGCCGGTGAGAAGATTAGTATGCTCACGGCTTACGATTTCACAATGGCGAAGCTTATCGATAATGCCGGAATCGATATTATCTTAGTTGGAGACTCTGCCAGTAATGTTATCGCAGGTTTTGAAACCACCCTACCAATGACGCTGGATCATATGATTTATCACACATCTTGTGTTGTAAGAGGTGTTGATCGTGCACTTGTTGTTGCAGATTTACCCTTTATGAGCTATCAGGTTACAACAAAGGAAGCTCTTATTAGCGCCGGAAGAATGATGAAAGAAGCCGGAGCACATGCTGTAAAAATGGAAGGTGGCAAACCGATTGTAGAAACAATAAAACGGATTGTTGATGCCGGTATACCTGTAATGGGGCACCTTGGACTTACCCCCCAGAGCATCTACAAATTTGGAACCTATAAAGTACGCGCCAAAGAGGAAGAAGAAGCCGAACAACTACTTACCGATGCCAAACTACTTCAGGATGCCGGTTGCTTTAGTATAGTGTTAGAAAAAATTCCATCAAAACTTGCTATCGAGGTTTCTCAAATGTTGGATATTCCAACCATAGGAATTGGAGCGGGTTCTGGTTGTGATGGTCAGGTTTTGGTTTCTCACGATATGTTAGGCTTAAACAAAGATTTCAGCCCACGCTTCTTACGTCGATATGCTGACTTACATTCGGAAATTATTACAGCTGTTGGTAATTATGTGCATGATGTGAAATCCGGCGATTTCCCCAACGACAAAGAACAATACAACTAATTCATCAAGCAATTTCATGAAAAACGACCGTCTGATATTGGTATCAAACGACGATGGCATTTTCTCAAATGGTATAAAAGCACTCGCTGAGGTAGCAAGTGAATTTGGAGAAGTGGCTGTAGTTGCACCCGACCGACAACAGAGCGCAGTGGGGCATTCCATCACTATTAATGAACCTTTGCGCGCAGTTCCCTTCAAACTCGAGAGCGGATTAATGGGAAGCGCAATTAATGGTACTCCGGCGGATTGTATTAAACTGGCACATGATCAATTACTGGATAGAAAGCCCGATCTGGTTCTAAGCGGAATTAATCATGGGTCGAATGCCGGGATTAACATCATCTATTCAGGGACCGTTAGCGCGGCTACAGAAGGTACCATTTTAGGATATCCGTCTATTGCAGTTAGTTGCGTTGAATTTGGAGAAGATGCCGATTTAACAGGTTGTATGGAGGCCGCACGACGTGCAATTTCTTTTGTTTTCAAGAACGGATTACCGGCAGGCATTACCCTGAACGTCAACGCACCCGCAGGCCCTTTTAGAGGTATAAAATGGACTAAACAAGCCGACACCAGATATACCGATGAATTCGAACCCAGGGTTGACCCCCATAACAGACCTTACTATTGGATTACCGGTCGCCTTGAAATTTTGGATCAAGGTGAAGATTTGGATGTAAATGTGTTAAATACCGGTTATGCTTCTATTACGCCCATTCAATACGATTTAACAGCTTACAGAGTCTTCAAAGAAATGTCAAAAATTGATATTTGATTTGTGGTATTCTTTAAAATTGTAGGATATTGTTTTGGTTAGTTTTGACTTTAATTCTACTTAATTTTCTTTTCCAAAACACGAGGTTATATGTTCATCCCGGTGGGTTGAATTACCGGGACGAACCAAAAGAAAGGGTACACGAATTAATGTATTTTTTCCTGCTAGCCATAGGTTGTTCCGAGCGAAGCGATTCCCACGAAGCGCCCAGAACGTAGCAATTCCGATGAAGTGCTAATTATAGTTAGCTGTATAAGCTCGCCAAGACATCGTAAGCATCTATTATTTATGAGCAAAACATCCCTCTTTGAAGGACTTGTACCGGTTTACCGGGAGGGTACGAATTGGCGCAGCCAATTTGGGGGAGATGGTAAACGAGGTTTTGAGGCTTCAGAAGTCGTAAAATTGTTTGGAGTTTGTTCCAAGCTTCAGATTACCACAATCAATTGTGGGGTTATGATATCCGGACATGCCAACGGTATTTTATTGTTAATCGTAGAACCGGTAGTTAACAATGGGTTGCAACCCATTATTATATATAAGTATACTAAAAATGTTGCCATTCAGAGTGTACCGAATAATTGGAGGGCAATCATTCAGAAACGAAAAATTACTACCAACTGTATCTATGCACGAAGAATCTCGTTGAATTAGGGAAACCTGACAGGTTTCAAAAACCTGTCAGGTTTTTCGTTTGTAAATCGTTTCAACGAGATTCTTCCGCCACACTTTGGGATGGTTAGTGTAAAAAGTTTTCGTTCAGCTCAAAAGTGGTCGCGAGTTTCTGGCGTCTGAAAGACAATGGCATGGTTGGTTTGGGTAATCCCACGATGCCTAAATTACCTTGCACTCTGTTTCTGAGTTGGAAGATCCCGGATAACGCATTTGCTTCGCTGAATGCATTTCCGGGATAACGGTGTGGCCAAGTTTGATTTGTGGTATTTTTAAAACCTGCACGATTTTAAACCGGGCCAAAACAGAATTACCTTAACCCGTCCTCAATCACTCGTAAATTTTGGGCAACATTAAGCCAAAGCTTGTTCCAATCAGGATTTTTAGCCTTCGGTAAATTGATACGGATTTGTTCTAAATGCGATAGGTTGGACGTAAGAAGTAAATCCCCCCATTTGGCGCTTTCAGAGGGTACATATCCGTCATTTTTTCCTTCACGCTCATAAATATGGATGTTAAACGGAACCAACAATTTGTTGATAGAAGCGTCAGTATCCTTACCTATTTCTGCATTAACTGATGAATAAATCACTCCTTCAACATCGGGATTAGCAGGATTGAAGGTATTCTTTATGTAGTCAGGTGTTAATTCTTTCAAGGCCGTTAGTACATCGCTTGGAATTTGTGGATATAGTTGATTCCCAAACCAATCGACGAGTTCAACAATATTCTCTCTGATAATTTTGGGAGCATCCAGCGTCAATTCTGATAATGTTGTGCCGTAATGCGGAGTCGCAACGGTAGTAAGACTAACGACTTTCTCTGCCACTTCCGGTTTTTGAAGCAGATGGCGAATATCCAAACCACCCATGCTGTGGGCAACAATATGAAGTTTATCGGCTTCGGCATAATGAAGCACTTTAGGTAAAATAGTTTCCCAGGCCCGTGCACGTGTCTCAATACTGGCATAGGGCACAATATTCGGAGCAAATGACTTTATACCATGAAGTCTGTAAAGTACACTAACATCATGCAAGGGCGACTTATTTAGAACAATTGCAATTGCACCAAAACCATGACATAGTAATACCGGGTATTTCAGGTTTATTGGTTGCGGCTGAACAAATGTCTTCAATTTTATTTTTTCTGATAAGCCCATTGCTTACTGATATTGAATCGTGATTTTTCTTACCAATGTGTTTTCGTAGGTAATATATAAAATCAACTCGCGAGATGGGAACGTTCGTTTCCCGGAAATATTCAGTCCCTTTCTTCGCAACTCCTCTGCAAGCCGAATGTGATAAGCGGTTGATGGAAATCCACTTTGAACGGTTAACCGATGATCTTTTCGGGTGAAAAGAGAATCAACCACAACCTGGGTTTCTCTAGATGAAACCACGAGTTCTCTTAAATCAGATAGATTTCTGTTGATGATTTCATCAACCTCACTTAATTCTTCTAATGATGATCGCTCTACGGGTTGATGCACAACCAGAGCTATCACAAAAAAAAGACATCCAATCCCTAATAACCCAATTAAAAGTTGTTTTATCACGAATAAGTGTTAGTGTTTTGGATTAAAGATATATTGCAGGCAGGCCATTGCAATGTCTTTTTTAGGACCTTTAAAAACAACAGGCTCTTTTGCATCCTCAGCTCCGATTGCATAAATCGTATTCATATCACTGCCAAATCCGGTTTCATCGGTACCAATGGTATTGGCAATAATCCAATCGGCATTTTTGGATGTTCGTTTGCGACTAGCGTTTTCCAGGAGGTTCTCGGTTTCCATTGCAAAGCCGATTAAAGTTTGTCCGGGTTTTTTATGTTCGCCCAACCATTTTAGAATATCAGGGGTACGCTCAAGCTCAATGTTTAAATCGCCATCACCCTTTTTTACTTTTTGATTATGGTAACCTACCGGACGATAATCCGAAACTGCTGCCACCATTATTACCACATCAGTGTTTGAATATTGCTTAACCCGTTCAAAAAGTTCTTCGGTTGTGACAACAGATTCTACTATTAATCCTTCAGGAATCGGAGTTGTAATATTACCATGTATTAGAGTTACTTCGCCACCAAGCTTTAGGGCGGCCTTAGCCATAGCTATTCCCATCTTTCCCGAACTGGGATTCGACAAAAATCGAACCGGATCAAAAAACTCTCTTGTAGCACCGGCAGTAACTAAAACTTTTTTTCCGGCAAGAGGTTTTGTATCAAGTTTTTCATCCTTAACTAATAAAGACTCTATTTTTTTTATGATAGCTGATGTTTCCGGCAGTCGCCCTTTGTCATGTAAACCACTTGCCAGATATCCGGATTCCGGTTCAAGTAGATGGTAACCCATTTCCTTAACTCGTGAAAGATTCTGAGCGGTAGCCGGGGATGTGTACATACCGCCATCCATGGTTGGGCAAATCAAAATTGGGCACCTTGCCGTAAGTACGGCCGTAGTGAGCATATTGTCTGATAAACCCACAGCGATTTTTGCCAAAGTATTTGCTGTACACGGAGCAATCACAAAAAGGTCGGCCCACTCACCCCACTGAACGTGGCGAGTCCAGCTTTCACTTATGTCTTCGTCATCGGGGAAAACATCAACAGGAACAGGCTGTCGCGATAAAGAAGAAAAGGTATCCTTACCAACAAAGCGAAGAGCCGACTTCGTTAAAATACAACGAACATCGGCTCCTGAATTTTGAAGTTCTCTTAGAAGTAAAACAGCCTTATAGGCAGCAATACCGCCGGTAACGCCGAGTAATATGCGTTTTCCGGTTAAAGACACATTAATTTAATTAATCGGTAAGATTTTCTGGGTAGCGAAAAGCAACTTTGTTTGTTTGCATTTCTTCTACTGAGCGTTGAGTAGGGTGTTCTTTAATCTCATACTCGCGTGAAATACGCTCTTGTTCCTCATTAAAGGAAAACTCGTCTTCTTCATCAAACCCTTCAAAATACTTTAACTTTTCGTCAAGCTCTCTCTTTTCCTGAGCAGCAATTTGGCGTGAACGCTTTCCAAGGATGGAAATAGTTTCGTAAATATTGCCGGTGTAATCTTGTAATTTTTCTACTTCGAGTGCGCGAATTGGCATGGTTGTAAGTTTAGTAAGTGTTATGAACTCATAAATGATGATATCAGGTCTTTAGCCTGATTGTAAGCGATGTCAAAGTCGTCGTTTACTATTACCTGATCAAATTCAGAAGCTTTTGTGAGCTCCATTTTGGCTCTTTCCAGCCGTAAACTGATAGTTTTATCATTTTCAGTACCTCTTGATCTCAATCTCGATTCCAAAACCTCCGTATTAGGTGGTTTGATAAAGATTGTAAGACATTCGGATCCAAAAACATTTTTCAGGTTTTTAGCGCCTTTTACCTCAACATCAAACAGAATAAAATAGCCATTTTCCCGATGATATTCAACGTCTTTGCGTAAGGTACCGTACATGCTACCATTATAGAAGGTTTCCCATTCTATAAACCCATCTTCCTTTATGTTTTTTTGGAACTCCTCTACGCTTAAAAAGTAGTAATCTTTGCCATGTACCTCACCTTTTCTTGGCGGTCGTGTAGTGGCAGAAACCGAAAAAATCAAATTGGGAAAATCAGCCAACAGTTTTTTCGCTAACGTTGTTTTTCCTGCTCCACTGGGGGCGGTTATTACTATTACTTTCCCTTTATTCATTATGCAATATTTTGAATCTGCTCCCGAATCACTTCAGTTCTTTCTTTGGCAGAAACCACTTTATGTGCAATATCGGAATTATTGGCTTTAGAGCCAATGGTGTTAATTTCCCTTAAAATTTCCTGCATCAAAAAGTTTAATTTTCGTCCGGCGGACTGATTTCCCTTCACAGCTTCTCTAAAAAACTTTAAGTGTGATTCAAGACGCACAAGCTCTTCAGTTATATCAAATTTATCAGCTAATAAAGCCACTTCTAACTCAAGACGATCTTTGTCGAAAGATTCATCACCCAACAGAGAAGCAATTCGCTCGTGAATTTTATCCCGTGCCTGCTCCACCCTGCCAGATGCTATTTCTCGAATTTGCTCAACCAATTCTTCGATTTCGTCAATACGCTTTAGTAAATCAATACTTAACTGTTCACCCTCTTTTTTCCTCATTTCAATGGTTTTACGGCAAGCGTTTTTTACGGCATCTTTTACAGACTCCAAAAGCTCAGTTTCCATTTCATCATTTAATGTTGCCACTTGAAATAATCCGTCGAGCTGAAGTAAATCACTCAATACCGGCTTTTCATTAATCCCTGCCTGATCTCTAACTTGATCTATAACTTTTAAATAGCTGCTAAGAATTTCCTGATTCACCGTAAGACGGTTTTCAAGGCTTCCATTTTGCTCAACTTTTACAGTAACATTTACCTTCCCACGATCAAACTGGTTCTGAACGACTTGTCTTAAATCGTTTTCAAAATGTTGAAATTCAGAAGGAAGTTTGATAAAAATATCGCAATATCTGTTATTAACAGTTCTGATTTCAACATCAATTGAAAAACCATTGGAATGATTATCTGCCCGGCCAAAGCCGGTCATAGACTCTAACATAGAAAAGGAATAGGGTTAAAATTTATTGCTGAAAGGTAATGATTAGCGCCAATAAATACACAGTTTGTTTTTAGATTTACCAACATTGAATTCAAAATATCCCAATTTATTAAGCATTCTTGTAGCTCAATAACATCATCTTTTGAACTATTTTCAAAAAACTACCGTACATTCAACTTTTACTCATAAGCCCTCAAAATCATGTCTAAGTTTCGTTTGTTTTTTGCTATATCAATTTTAATAATTTGTAGCTCTCTTGATGCAACAGCTCAACATTTTGGCTTCAATATGTTTAACGAGCGCAACCATCCTAATCTGGAATGGCTAACTGCCGAAACAGAGCACTTCATCATCCATTATCCTGCCCATATTGCCGGAATTGAAGCAGAAGCTGCGGCTATTGCTGAGGAAACCTACAGTGCTTTATCTGCTAACCTTAATGTTACTTTCGATTTTAAAATCAGAATTTTCTTAAGTGATGAAGATGAAATTATCAACGGTTTTGCAGTTCCGATAAATAACTCCTACACAAATATTTGGGTTAGCTTAAATGATGTAGCTCGCGCATGGTCAGGCCCCGAAAAATGGCTCCGAACGGTTCTTGCGCATGAACTGGCACACATTTTTCATTTTGAAGCAGTAAAATCTAACTTACCTTTATTGGGAACATTAGCCACCGGTACTTCTCTGCCAGTACCTTGGACAGAAGGAATTGCCCAATACCTGACCGAGCCATGGCATGTTTTAAGGGGCGACGCTTTACTTCGTACTGCAATTTATGATGGGCGCCCATCTTATAATGACGGCCAATCTATCCGAAACGGACAGCTTATGTATGCAAGCGGTAATTCACAACTTCGTTACTTTTCATCTGTTTATGGCGACACTACTCTGGCACAAATTCTTGCCCACAGAAACAGCACTTTATTTGGAATTAAAACCCACAATTTTAACGATGCTTTTCAGGAAGTTACCGGTAAATCTTTCCGTAGTTTTGAAGATGAATGGCGCAGGCACGTTTCAATCTACTATCACACACTTGCCGGACAAATGGAACGTAGTGATTCCCTCGATTACAAACGAATTCCAGCAACCGGATTAATTACAACAGCCGCTGCAGTCAGCCCCGACACGACTAAATTGGCATCAGTAGGATTGCTTTCAGCTCAGCGCCCTTACCAACAATTGGTTGTGGCAAACCTTGAAGGCGGCGGACGCAAAGTGCTTACCGAAGGTTCATTTAATGCAGGCCTTAGCTGGCATCCGGAATCTACTCACATAGCCTACAGTTCAGCTACCAGAGCACCCAACGGTAGTATTTTGAATGATATTTATGTGATTAACGTGAAAAATGGAAGACGTCAGCGATTGACAGTCGGCCGTCGGGCAACTTTACCGGTTTTTTCTGCCGATGGCAGCTATCTCTATTACATCGTAAATGAAAACGGAACTGGAAATATTTTCCGTAGAAACTTTGTTGAGGGCACCGAAGAACGAATAACACATTATTCCGGTGATTATCAAATTGGCAAGTTGGATGTCCATCCTTTAGATACTCACCTTGCCTATTCTGTTTTCAAAGCAGATGGCAGTCGGGAAATTGCTGTACATGATTTACTTACAAATCAATCAACCTATTTTACCAATCCCGAATATGACGACAGAGATCCTGTTTGGAGTTTCGACGGGCAGCTTCTCGCCTACACAAGTATGCGGGATTACGTCCCGAATGTGTTCGTTATCAACCCTTTTGAAGAAAAAGTTCATGAGGAGAGAATAACAGCACTTTTTACAGGTGGAACAGCCCTCCAATGGGTTAAGCCTACACATGAATTCGAAAATGGTTCGATTCTGCTGCAAACAACTAACAGCAAAGCATCAACTCGGGTTGTTCGAATTGATGCTTCGAGAAGACCTGCAGAACCTATAGTGGATGTGAATCCGGCTTACACTACCTGGCTTACACACACTCCTGAGCATGTGATTCCACAAGCAATTCCCGCTGATGAGTCCCTTATCATTAATCGCGGCCGATACAATTCTTTTCGCAACATCTCTCATGTTGCAACCCTCCCTTTGCCCTGGTATGAGAACCCTGATAACTGGGGGATGAGTTTTGTGAGTCTTTTTACAGAGCCTTTATCCAAACATATGTTTACTTATGTCGGAGTTTTAAACGCGCCTTCTTTTACCGAAAACAGTTTATTCTTTGCCAACTACATCAATAATCAGTTCAAGCCTTCTATAAGCTTAAATCTCTACCGTAACAGTTTTGCCGGCAGAATTTACGAGCGGGATTTCCTTACCATTGTAACAAGTGGAGGTTTCCTGCTTGGCTCCTTGCCTCGCGACTGGATTGATTCACCCTTTGTTAATTCCACAATCTATGCCCGCTTGCGTTATGAATATTCAGATGCCGATCGTTTCTGGAATGTAAGCCCGGAAGAAGCTGTATTACCTCTACCCGAAAGTGGTTGGCAAAATGATCTTCAACTCGGGTTAAGAATTACATCTCAAAAACCATACGTTCATAATATTATCCATCCGCTTGATGGGTGGGGAATAGAACCGCGTGTAACATTAGCCGGCTCATTTGCTGGAGGTGATACTGAATATATCCGATCGGACCTAAGAGCCTACACCATTCTCCCCGCTTTGGGCACCTCTCGTTTTTACGTTTATGGAAGAGCAATTGCCCAATGGGGCGACAGTTTCGTTCAGGACTTTATTGGGTTCAGCAGATTTGATGATATCCAATTTGGTGATCCCTTGCCGGGGCTCGAATTGCTTTATTCCGATAGCGAACGGGTACGTGGATTTAGTGAATATGCCTTTGGGAATCGTATGCTGTTTGGAAGCCTCGAATACCGTGTACCGTTTCTACCAAGTTTAAATACTTCTGTCCTGGGATTGATTCGCTTTGGAAAAATGACGCTTTCACCCTTTATTGACGCAGGTGTGGTCTGGACTGATGATTTAACACCTGGTGATGACAAAACCTCCAGAGTTGGTTCAGGTATCGAATTAAAAAATACACTGAATATTTTAGGATTAAACATCATGCACAGCCTTGGATTTGCACAACCTGTAGATGATTTATTTACTGACAGAAATCAGGAAATATATTACAGGGTTAGAGCCACAATTCCATTTTGACAATTAAATGTATAAATATCAAAAAGCTCAATATTTAAAATTGAGCTTTTTGGTTTCAATTATCTCTTTCTGCCCATACAGGCGTTGGAAAACGAGGCGTTGATGTCGCAACTTCATTAGGCCAAACAATTTCTTTTAGCCCATCCTGCCATTGAATTTGCAACCCGCTATTAGCAATTTGATACCCTCGGTCATCTACTGCGTAATGTCCAAAAACTGTATGTGCTTCCATGTCCAACAGGGCCAAGCGAAGTTGATCAGAATCCAAACTTTGGGTTTCTTCTACAGCTTTTACTAATAGTTGACAACTACCATAAGCTCCGGCCGCGTGAAAACTTGGTTCTATACCAAATCTTTCGATATAATCTTCAACAAAACGATCTATCCCCGGGTTTGGCAATGAAGGCTCCCAAGCTGATAACCCATATACGTATTCCGCATCTGCCCCCAAACTTTGCTGAAATTGTGCAACAGCACCCGATGTTCCAAACATTTTTACGTTTACATCCAATTCCTTCATTTGAATAACAAATTGCTCAAAGTCGCTAAGTGTTGATGCTGCCATTGCCACCACTTCAACTTCCAGTTCTTCTATGGAATTAATCAACTCAGAAAAATCCGTCATTCCACGACTGTAAACTTCATTCAAAACTACATCCATCCCCTTATCTACTGCTAAATCAACTGCTCCGTTGGCAGCGGCACGAGGAAAAAGTGCATCTTCAGCGATTACGGCTACTGTGTTTAATTCAAATTTTGAAGCCATTTCAATCAAACCGGCTAAAAACAACTCTGCCGGTGGCAGTACCATGAACAAGTGTGTTCTGCCCTGTTCCCATATAGAAGTTGTGGCAGCTAAAGGCGAAATATGCACCATTTGGTGTTGTTCTGTTACAGGTGCCACTGCCTCAGTAAGTGTTGAACCATAGGGTCCAAGAATTAAATCAACTCCATCGTCCACAATTAGCCTTTGATAAGATGCAATGGCAATTTCATTATCAGAGGTATCATCATAAATCAAAAACTGTACACGCTGACCGAGTAAACCACCGTCTTCGTTAATATGCTGTTCACAAAGTAAATATCCGTTATTAGCGGCTGAACCCTGCGTAGCCAATCCACCTGATAACGACATGGTTGCGCCAATTACAATCGGCTCTCCTGATATTCGTTGATCTTGTAGAAGGAACATTCCAACCACGGTTATAATAATGATAACTAAAACGCCAAAAGCTAAAGGATTTGTTTTCATAATGTATCAAATTTTTATTCTGATTTAGTATCAGATTAAGGCTTTTTGAAGGTTTTGCAAAATGTAAGTTCAATACCTGGAGATAGACTTTGTACCACAAAGCGCCTTGTGGCCAGTAATGGGTCAGTACGAGGACTTTATATGATTGTAAATGAATTGCTAAACATAGAAAACTACCCACAACAAGCTCATAATAATTTATAACTTATGAGTGTAAACATCATTCTTTGAAGCATTTGTCCCGGTTTACCGGGAGGGTACGAATTGACGTAGCCAATTCGGGGGAGATGGTATGGAAGGTTTTGGGATTTAAGAGTTGTTGTATTGATACAAATTTGTTGCGGGATATTTTCCCCACAATGAAATGGGTTTATGATAACTTGTTATGCATACGGTATTTTACGATAGTGGTTAATCAGACATTATATCGCCAAGACTAATTAGTCGCTCCTTAAAGGGTGTTATTAGATTAGTAAAAACAGTAATTTAAGGTGCAAAAAAGGGCTTATTTTAGTATCTTGTTTTGCAAGATAACTATCTAAAAACACCTAAT
>PXCK01000063.1 GCA_003566635.1 Balneolia bacterium
TCATCGTAGACACATTAATCACATCCCAATCGCCAATATCGCTGTTAAAATTACTTGCTATGGAAAACATAAACGACATGTCTTCAACATGGCTTACATCCCAGCTGCCAATATCCTGATTAAAGTCACTTCTGTCACTAAAAAGGCCACTCATAGTCGTAATCCCGCTGGTACAGGTGGTAGCAATTTCCGGGTTGTTTTCATCCGCATTTAAAAGTGCGATGACTCCATCACGGTCGCGTTTGGTGTAGGTGATGCCGTTGACCACGCCCGTATCGCCAATTGCTGCATCGGGACACATTACGGTTACGCCGTTAGCGGCAAGGAAAAAATCGGGATTGGCGAATCCATCTTCACCCGGAACACCTGCCTGTATAAAAGGGACATATAGAATGAAGAGTACAACTAAAGCACTTATAAAAAATATTTCGGAAATGGGTTGAGTGTGTGTTATTATAAAACAATTTTTTGCTTTTCGTTTCATAGTAGATATCGAGTTATGGTATTATTCGGTTCAGTTCAGTTAGGATAACCTTATCAAACAGGGAAACACTTTCAATCTATTCAAATGGGTAACTGCTAATAATTAATATATTTAATCTGAATTTTGATATCGTCCCAAAATTGTCTAAAATCGTCTCTATATAAGTCAATCATTCATGTTTAGAAACTAAAATGATCCACATTCTACTATTTACTCTGATTCAGGCAGTGTGGCCGCCGGTTGTTTCTGAACAGGAGTATTTAATCAGAACATACACCGTAAGTGATGGGCTGCCCGTGAACTCTGTGAATACCATAGTGCAGGATTCATCGGGTTATCTTTACTTTAGCACCCTCGACGGCTTGGCAAGATTCGATGGATATGAATTCGCTGTTTTTAATGCCGGTAATTCCCCCGGTATTCAATCTAACAGGTTTGCGGACATGATGGTGTCCTCTGGTAATGAAATTTGGTTACTAAACGATAGTGGTGGCATTACAATAAAGGCTCAATCTGTTTTTACCACCTACAGCGCTGCCGAAGGTTCCATACAAGGCTTTATACATGATATACAGGAAAACGGGCAACAACAGATATTTGCCGCAGGAACCGACGGGCTGTTTTTGTGGGATACTGCCGTAGAACGGTTCCATCAGATTCAGGAACCTGCTTTGAAATCAGAATCTTACAGGATTTCTGCTTACGAAGGCTCGGGTCTGATCATCGTGAATGCAAACGGCCTTTTTTATTATGACGGCAACACAAATGTTCAAAAACTGCTGCCGGCAG
Source organism: Balneolia bacterium (assembly GCA_003566635.1). Lineage (GTDB taxonomy): Bacteria > Bacteroidota > Rhodothermia > Balneolales > Cyclonatronaceae > PXCK01. The sequence goes on from PXCK01000063.1 coordinate 1,274, forward strand.
ATTCCATACCGATACCAGTCGAATTAATTGATAGAATAACAGTTAAAGAGGATAATATATGGGTAATGGGTGAGGATGGACTCTTCCGTTATTCCATTGCTAAAGAAATAATTGACTTTATTCATCTTTCAGATTTTCAGGATTTTGTTGCCTGGAATGTGCATAAAATTAATCAGGATAAGCTCATAATTAATACTACACATGGTTTTTTAGCTTATGATGTAAATAAAAACAAAATATCACATACTAAATACGACTTTTACTCTCATTTAAAACGGTCTGCTCTCGTTTTTAAAGATTCGGAAGACAATGCCATTCGTATGACACCTGATTCTGTTATAATAAACGGTGAAACCATAATTGGAAGTAATGGTATTCAATCCGGATTTATGGATGCAGAAGGTACAGTCTGGGTTTCAACGTTTACAGATGGGGTTTATCAAATTCGCACATCCGATATTGTAAATATTGGCATCTCAGATATACCTGAATTCGAGAATATGTATCCCGTAATAGAAGATGATGATGGAAATATTTGGGCAGGAAGCCTAAGAAACGGTATATATAAACTGGGTATCGACAGTGTTAAAAACTGGAATCAATTAAACAGCAATCTTGACAGGAATTTTACGCGGTTTTTATACGAGAATGATGGGCGCATATATGCAGGGATGTGGGGAAGCGGCCTTTGGGAGTTTGATGATAACGACTGGGTAAGAGATGAAGCATTTGCATCCGTAGCTCCCCATAATACAACGGTTGAGGCCATGCATCGAACCTATTCGGGAAACTTATTAGTAGGTACCGATAATGGATTATTCATTAAAGAAGAAAACCAATACAGATTTTTAAGGAATGAATCAAAACCGTCTTTGCAAGCTGTTCGTGTAATTCGCGAAGACGATAATAATCGCATTTATTTAGGCACTAATGGAAATGGTCTTACTTTGCTGAATGGGGATGACATTCACAACATTACGGTAGCCAACTCCGGACTGAGCAGCGATTTTATTCGGGATATTTATGTGCAATCGCCCGATACAATTTGGGTGGCGACAGAAAATCTGGGGCTAAACCGTGTGATTTTTAATGACTATAATAGTATAAATGTGAGCATTATAACTGTCGAGGATGGCCTCTCCCATAATTCTCTGCATAGGATACTGGTAGATGAATCTGGCTATGCATGGATTTCATCAAACAAAGGTATTATGAGCGTGGCTTTGAATGATTTGAACACTTATGTGGACTCCGGCAGAACCGAACCGCTATTTATAATTACAATAAATGAGCAAAATGGAATGGCTAATATGGAAGCAAATGGCGGTGTGCAAACAGCAGGTTTAATCAGCAAGGATGGCAACGCAATTTTCCCTAATCAAAGCGGATTAACTATTATAAATACTGCTCAAATTCAGCAACAACAGAGGTCTTTTGTCCCAACACCTATCATCGAGTTTGTTACACATTCAGGGGGTGTAAGGCATTTCTTAGAAACAGATGTGCTTGAACTGCCTTCCGGTGCAAGAAATATCCGCCTGAAACTGGCAGCACCCAATTTTGATATGCCCGAACGCCTCAGGTTTTCATATTTTATGGAAGGTGTTACCGATTACCGCGAAGATGATACCTCATCCCGCGAAGCCATCTTAACAAATCTTCCAGCGGGCGAACACACGTTTCATCTATATGTTCATCAGCCCGGTCAGCAACCGGATAGTGCTGAATTTGTTTTAGCAATTGTAGTACCGCCCTATTTTCACGAAACAGGGTATTTTTTCGGACTTTTGATACTTCTGGTTATAGGGTTGGTTATTGGTATCGTCCGCTACCGAACACATATACTTAAAGCCCGTGAAAAAGAACTGGTTATTATGGTCGAAAAGCAAACAGAAGACCTAAGAGAAGCGGCCGCTCAAAAATCCCGCTTTTTTTCAGGAATCACTCATGAACTTAAAACTCCTTTAAGTTTAATTCTCAACCCCCTTGATGAAATTCTTGATAAAGGTCTTTCTGATGACCCAGAATATTCCCAAAACAGGCTCTTGTTAATGAAACGGAGTGGTGAACGACTTAATCAGTTAACAGATCAAATTTTAGATGTTACCAAACTGAATGCCGAAGCGATCAAATTGACGCATTTTCCAGTTAATCTAAACGAATTGACGCGCCAAATTGCGGGGCAATTTCAATCACTTCTGGATCATAATGGTATTAAACTTGAGATTAATGATAAATCATTTAAGTCTTTGATATACATTGATCCAAACGCGTATGAACGTATTATTTTGAATCTTTTGAGTAATGCAATCAGATTTTCACCTTCAGGCAGTACAATATGGGTACGGTTTGAAGAAAAAGAAGATGAGGTGTTTGTTGAAGTGGAGGATCAGGGTCCCGGAATTGCAAAAGAGGAACAGGAACGTATATTTGAGTATCTCTACCAATCTGAGGGTACGGAGGCTTCGGGAGGTACAGGAATCGGGCTTTACCTTGTGCGCGGATTGTGCAGGCACATGAAAGGTGAAGTGTCTGTAAAGTCCGATGAAGGAAAGGGCGCAACTTTTACCGTCAGACTAAAAAAAGGATATCAACATTTTAAATCATCGGACTCCGTACTGCATGAAACTTACGTTGTTGAAAAAAAGCGGGTAAGAATTGATACCACCCAACAAGAAACGA
>PXCK01000037.1 GCA_003566635.1 Balneolia bacterium
AAATCGTGGGGCACGTTGGCGAGAGTTAAAACCACAAAGATCACAAAGAATGCACAACGTTCACGAAGTTTTAATCAGCTGAAATTACCGTTGTGTTCTTAGTGCATCCCGTTGTGTACGTTGTGGTTAATAAACTCTTGCTCAATGGATGCGATTTTAATTACCACTGATTAAGCTGATTTTAGCAGGGTTTCATAGATTGATTAAGATTATTAACCAACTAACATCGAGTTAAGAAAACCGCTAATCACCCAAACCGATAAATTTTCCCAGGCTCAATGTCATCCGCTAAAATGATATCTTTCATGTGGCGAGCCACCAATAAAGGGTCATTCAAATTCCCATCTTCCCATGCCTTCACAAAACTATCTACATTCGCAAAATCATCTTCTTTCATTTTTCGAATAGTATCCTGCATGTTTGTATCAGTCCGACCCGGATTATACCCCACACATCCAACACGTGGTGCATGCTCCAATGCTATGCTTTGGGTAATCATGTCTATTCCCGCTTTAGTAGCACAGTAGTGGCTCCACCCATGGTAAGCTTTCGCCGCTGCCCCACTCGAAACATTCAAAATTCTTAACATCCCGGTATACGAGGCCGTTTGTTTGATAAACTCATGGCATAAAAGTGTAGGCGCCACAAAATTGACTTCCAGGTTAGTTCTGTAATCATCCGTATCATACTTCCCAATTGGACCAATAGGCTCCAACAATCCTGCATTATTGATTAAAACCACCCATGTTGCCACTTTCAGGTTAATATCTTTAAAAAGTTGATTGGTCAGTACGTGCATTGCATCAGTCCGGCTCAAATCAAATTGATAAGTTATCACACGTGCCCCTTTTCTGGAAAGCGTATCTCTCAAACCCTCCATATTACTTCTTGAAATAAGGTGCAATACAGTGTTGCCGTCAGCCATTTCATGAGCTAATGCATTTCCAAGTCCTTTTGATGCTCCGGTTATAATAATGTGTTTCATACTACATTTTTTGTCTTAGATAAAGGGGTATTATGTATTTTTCGCCCGGTTTAGAATTATAATCCGAGCCTTTTTTATGATATGTAACCTCACAGTTCCAAATAATTTCATGGGTATTAAAAGGCCAGGGATCCAAAATAAACTCTTCCTCTAGTTTACCCGGTATCAATTCAAATTTTACATGGTTCAATTCCGGTGGCAGGCCAAAAGGGTTTCGCTCGGCACCCATACACATCCTCAAGCTTAGGTAATCCCAAAATAAAATGAAGCTATTCATCAAGTTTAGCTCATTATCGGTAGGGTTTAATCCATCATGTTTACGTAAAGAAGCTATCAAATCGTTTTTCAAAGCTTTTGAAGTTTGAAAAAAAACCTGATAAGCTTTTTGCTTTTCGGATGAAAGCCCTTCAATAGGCTGTTGTTCGGCCAAATATGTATTATGCCTGAAAACCAACAAACTTATCAACCTGCCAAACGGATGTGTGTGTATATATCCTTTTTGCCAGATATCAAGATGATCAAACTTTGGCATTTGAAGGAAATCGTAAGGATGGCCGGTTTCAGGATTCAGAGGCGGATTTTCTTCCCAATCCTGCCAGCCAATATCATGTAATCCTGCTGCTAATACTATATCCGCTACATTAGACGGTAACGGCATAAATGCCTCATTCCATAAACGAGCCAATTCACCCGTCATGGCACTATGATGAACCTGCGAGATACAAAGTGCTGTTTCTTTGTGTTGATTACGAACAATCATTCAATAACTTTCTCTATAAATGCATTAACCGCAGATATAAAAGAAGGATTTGTTAGTGATAAAGTATCATTATGACCACCTGACAAATCGTATAACGTAGTTTCGCCCCCTGCTATATCTGCTAAGCAATGCATCATTTCATAAGGGATTAGTTCGTCATTTGGACTGTGAGCCAGGAAAGCTGGATTTGTAAAATCTGCAATTCGAGTTTTATTATCCATCTGTATGCGCGCCAGGCGCCGAACGGGAAAAATGGGATAAACTCTTGCGGCAACATCCGGAACAGAGGTAAAGGTTGAAAGTAAAATCAGCCCTGCCGGATTTCGTTGCTCTGCAATTTTAAGCGCAACTGCCCCTCCCATCGATCTTCCAAGTGGGATAATTCGATTTTCCGATAGTCCTTTTTCATGTATCAGAAAATCCCATGCGGCTAACCCGTCTTCAAAAACTTCTTGCTCCCCGGGTCGCCCTTCACTCAATCCATACCCCTGATAATCAAACAAAAAGACATTGTAACCTGCACTATAAAAAATATCCATCAAAAATACTCGACCTGAAATATTACCGGCATTCCCGTGCGCAATTAAAATAGTTACATTTTCGGTGGTATTCTCATGTTGAGCCCACCATCCATGAATCTTATTACCATCTGTAGACGGTATAAAAACATCTTCAAAGGGAATACCCGACGTTTCAGGTGTCTGTAAAATGGCAGATGAGGGTAGGAATATCAGGTTTTTCTGAAAAAGAAAAAGTCCCAGGGTAATTACGCTGTAGAGAATTACCAAAGTGCCAATAAGTATGGCCACAGATTTCAAAATTGATTGGGTTAAAGGTCGTCGTCTTTTATGGGATTACTAACTTTTATGATGTTCTGCTTAATTTTGTTGGCATATAAAAGATTGATGATACCACCGGCTACCAAAACCGGACCTGTAATTTGGTTCCAGATACCGCTTAACGTTGTATCACCATAATTTAAAAAAAAATTTAACAGACCAACCACCACAATAACAATTCCGGTAGTCATCATAATATAATAAAGTAGTTTTTTACCCATAAAAGTAGTGTTTCAATCGTATTTGAAATCGAAGTCGTTTCGGGAACCTGTAGGTTCAACCCAATCAACTTCTATATCTTTGACTATTGCACCAACGGGGCCTGTTTTGCATAAGTCGACGAGAGAATCAATATGCTCTTTCTCTCCTTCGAAATAGGCTTCTACATTTCCGTCGGATGTGTTTCTAACCCAGCCTTTAAGACCTTGTCGGCGGGCGTGTTTGAATACAAAATACCTGAAACCAACCCCTTGAACTCTTCCTTGTACCGTTACTGAGGCTGCTGTTGAAGTGGTAACCTGTTGATTCATACAGATAATTTTATAGTAATAAGTGTTTAGTAACGATAAGTAAATATTTGGAAAAAATGAACCTCTATTTCAACTAACTAAACTTCTGAACAAAGGAATTTTTATTTTGAGAGCGTGTTAATCAAAATATTACGTCATGAAAAAATTTTTATTTATCATTCTTGGAATACTCGTTTTAATCGTTTTAGGATTAATCATTTTTATTTACTCTCTGGGCAAACCTTTTAATCCTGATGAGTCAGCATATATTAATATGCCACCGCCTGAAAACTTAGTCCGAACTATTCATAATCCTGTTGCTGGCCATTTCACAACTTTTGTACGTAAATCTCACGAAACAAATGGACAGTATACCCTATTAGAAATTCAGTTGGAACCGGGAGGTAAAAATGCGCCACATTACCATAATAGCTTTAGCGAAACATTTATTGGGGTTGAAGGAATGACGGGTGTCTCAGTAAATGGTGAACAATTTCGCTTAAACCCGGGTGAAACGAAGTTAGCCGATAAGGGCGATGTCCACTATTTTTTTAATGATACTGATGAAACTGTTACATTTCAGGTGCGCATTGAACCTGGAAGTCCCGGTTTTGAAAAAGGTTTATACATCCTCTACGGATTGGCAAATGATGGCTTGAGTGATGAGCAAGGCACACCTGAGAACATACTAGATTTGGCAGTTTTTACTGCTTATAGCAATACCCGTGCGCCCGGTCCGCTTAGTATTCTCAATCCGGTATTTGGAAGATTAGCCGGGAAAGCTCAACGTGAAGGTGTGGAATCTCAGCTTGTTGAAAGATATTACCTATCTATGATTGAGGAAGAGCAAGTTGAGGAGGA
>PXCK01000213.1 GCA_003566635.1 Balneolia bacterium
AGGGCGCATAGGGAGGCACATAGGTTGCTTTGCTCTTTTATTAAGGTAGCATAGGTTTTAAGTAGAGCATATAGGTTTAAAAGAATACATAGGGGAGTCTGTTTAAAAAATATTGTCAAAAAATATTTCGTAATTTTACTGACACTAAGCTTACGCATCTGATTAACATCAGATATATCAGTTTTAATTTCAAAAATAAATTCAAACATGAGAAATACCTTACTCCATCTTTTTATTCCAATTTCATTTGCATTTGCCCAGCAACCGTATGGCAAAAACGCCGATTGGTTTTTGACATTTAATGGAAACCATATGGGGTATGGCGCTGGATACGGTCATGTTTATCACCATAAAGACAGCATTATTGACGGCTTGGAATACCAGTGGATGCAACACTTTTTAGTAACCATTATTAGAACAGGCCCCAACCCTGAAGATCTTGATTATCTGTCCAATGGTATTGCCAACAATTTTTTTTATCGTACAGAAAACAACAAAGTGTACTACTACAGTTTTGATTTTTCTGATTCCTATCTCTTATTTGACTTTGACGCCCAGATTGGCGATACCGTTTTCTTCCGCGATACGCTGGTTTACGTAGACGATAGTTGTACACATTTACCGGGTTATGTCGTTACAGATAGAGGCACCGAAATGATTGATGGAAAACCAATGGAGTATTGGGATATCGATTCTATTTTTTGGGGTGGTCAGTTTTTGGAAGGCAACAGAATTTACCGTGATATGGGCGTACTTCATACTGCCGGAACCACCTCCTTTAGAAGTTGTCATACACTCTTTCATGAATGGAACTTTTATACAATACGTTGTTTTACAAATGACAGCACCCACTACCAAAATCCTTCTTGGAATCGAGATTGTGACTATTTCTCCGCCCTCTCGGTAGAAGCGCTTGATTCAAAGCCAACTTGGTCGGTCTACCCCAATCCCACAAATCAAACCTTAAATATCTCCGGCTTTCCAGAGGGGCGTAAAATGTCTGTTTCTGTATTAGATTTACAAGGAAAAATGGTTGGAGAATATGCTGTATCCAACAGCGAGACGCAAAGCCTAAACTTTGGAAACTTACCGGTGGGCATGTACCTTGTTCGTATTGTTGATGAAACTGGCAGGGTAGTATATGTGGAAAAGGTTGTTAAGCAGTAGTGATTGTAGAGCACATAAGATGAAAAGGGCACATAGTCAGTAAAAGGACACATAGTTTTTGAACCACATAGGCACATAGGAGCACATAATAGGTTTAGAACACATAGGTTCTAGAGCACATAGAGGGTCACATAGGTTTAGAATAGATTGCGTTAAATTGACTTAGGCTCTACTTGGAAAAATTCACATTGATACGCTTTTGTCCATCTTTTCAAAAGAAAGGCCACTAAAGCTCTCTGCCCTTCTCTATAATTACAAAGCTTTCGCAATATTACTTGCCAATCCCGCCAATTCATCATTATCGACGTTTGTCATTGGCTTAGAAAAATCCATATCGCCTTCTCTTTGGATGGGAATGAGGTGGATATGTGCGTGGGGCACTTCAAGGCCATAAACGGTGACCCCTACTCTATTGCAAGGAACGGTTTTTTCAATGGCGCGGGCCACATTGGCAGCAAATGACCATAGGGCAATATAGACGTCGCTTGGAAGGTCAAACAGCTTATCGACCTCCACTTTTGGCACAATCAGGGTGTGACCTTTTTGCAATGGTCGAATATCCATAAAAGCAATGGCCATGTCGTTTTCGGCCACAATATGTGCCGGAATCTCGCGGTTGATGATTTTAGTGAATATCGATGCCATGATTAAATCATTTCAATCTTGACCACTTCAAACGTCACCGTTCCGTTTGGCACTTGGATAACCGCTTCTTCACCCACTTTCTTACCAAGAAGTCCGCGGCCAATGGGGCTATTCACCGATATTTTACCGGACTTGATATCTGCTTCCGACTCGCTTACAAGCGTGTAGGTCATTTTCGCACCGTTGGCGGCATTTTTCAAAGTCACGGTGGAAAGCACCATTACTTTAGAGGTATCCATTTGGCTTTTGTCCAATACCCGTGCATTGGCCACCACGTCTTCCATCTTGCTGATTTTTAACTCCAGCAATCCTTGTGCTTCCTTTGCAGCGTCGTACTCTGCGTTTTCAGACAAGTCCCCTTTATCGCGGGCCTCAGCAATTTGACGAGAGATTTTCGGACGCTCTACGTTCTTCAACTGCTCAAGTTCGTCTTTGATTTTTTTTAAGCCTTCCGGGGTGTAATATGAGACTTTTGACATAATGCGTAGGATTTACGGTGATGTATTCAGCAGCTAAAAGGCGCTTTGTTTTTGATTTTTTATCCACTAAAAAAAAGCCCTATGCGTGATTACATGGACTTTTAATTAGTCGGCAAATATACATCATAGCTGATTCATAGGCATTAGTGAAAGCAATAAAAACACTCAAATAGACAAGTCGTAGAACGACTAAGCAGATGTCTTCTTGCATAAAACATTTGTCCTAATTTTATAGACAGCCACTAAATAAAAAAAAACCGCTTACTTATAAAAAGCAAGCGGTTTAAAATGTTGGTAGAAACTACCTGTTCGGTATGTTAGTACCGTGGACGTTCTTCGCGTGGGCGAGCTTCGTTTACCACGAGTTGACGACCCTGGAAATCAGAACCGTGCAAGCTGTCAATGGCGCTCTGCGCTTCGCTGTCGTTGAACATTTCTACAAATCCAAATCCACGGCTGCGTTGTGTTTCGCGATCCTTTACGATTCGAACTGAACTTACTTCCCCGTAGGCTTCGAACACTTCACGAAGATCATCTTCGGTGCTGCGAAAGGGAATACTGGCTACATAAATTTTCATGCTTGAAATAAATTAAAACCATCACAAACAAAAGAAATCGCGGTAAGTACGAGTGGTAAAAACTGCAGCAGACTGATGCTGGTGACAAAAAACAAAAAACGAATGGAACGAAAACCTTTTCTCGTTCACGGTGCAAATATACATCTCAAAATATTGAAATTAACATCGAAACATAAAAATAACATCAAATTTTTTTTACGTTGAAAATCCTGTGATTGATTTGTATCTTCGTGGCAAATTTTATGTCGTATGATAAAAGCAGCAGATTACGCCAGTGACCAAGACGTCCGTTGGTGTCCGGGTTGCGGCGATTACTCCATTCTAAAGCAGGTTCAATCTGTTTTGGCCGACTTATCTTCTCAGCGCGAAAATACAGTTTTCATCAGTGGCATCGGGTGTAGCTCGAGGTTTCCCTACTATCTCAATACCTACGGAATGCACGGAATTCACGGTCGTGCCACGGCCATTGCCGCAGGATTGCGCTCCGTGCGTCGCGACTTAGACGTTTGGGTCATCACCGGAGACGGCGATGGACTATCCATCGGACTCGGCCATTTGTTACACCTTTTACGAAGAAACATCCGCCTTAAAATACTCCTGTTTAACAACGAAATTTACGGCCTTACCAAAGGACAATATTCTCCAACTACGCCTGAAGGTCACCGCACCAAGTCATCGCCCATGGGGGTAATTGACCACCCGTTTAATCCGGTATCGCTGTCTCTGGGCGCCGATGCGAGTTTTGTTGCGCGCAGCGTAGACCGCGACCCTGTCCACTTACGGGAAACGCTTAAAGCCGCGCCCGAACATCCCGGTTCGGCTTTGGTGGAAATCTATCAAAACTGCAACGTGTTCAACGACGGTGCCTTTTTTGCCTTTACCGAAAAAGACAAAAAAGCCAACAATACTGTGCAGCTTCAACACGGGCAGCCCATTACCTTTGGCGCCAACGACGAATACGTGCTAAACATGGAGAAAAACCGCATCGTAAAAGCCGATGCAGCTACGTGCAAAACACCACTGATCCACGACGAAGAAAATCTCAACCAAGCTTGGATGCTCAGTCGGCTGTTTGAACTCCCCTCAGACGAAATGGAACTACCACGGCCATTTGGCATCTTCTTCCGAGAAGAACGACCGTGCTACGAAGACCGCTTACAAGAACAAATAGATACTGCTCGACAGAAAAAAGGCGCCCCTAATCTCGACGAACTACTCCGTGGTGACACTTGGTGGGAAGTCCATTAAACAACATAACACATTTTACTTTGACCATACGCGAACTCAATTTATCGGAAACACTGCAGGAAGGCCTAGAAGCCATGCGCTTTGAAAAAGCCACACCCATTCAGGAGCAGGCCATTCCCATTATTCAAAAAAACAATGACCTGATTGCTTGTGCTCAAACCGGCACAGGAAAAACAGCCGCCTACCTCATCCCCGTTCTAGACAAAATGGTCCGCAACGGCATCAAAGGGGAAACCAATGTACTGGTACTGGTGCCTACGCGTGAACTCGCCGTGCAGGTTGACCAATCGGTTGAGGCCTTATCATATTTCATAGACGTCGGCTCGGTGGCGGTATTTGGCGGCGGCGACGGCGTGGAATTTGAACGTCAGCGACGCGGGATGGAAAACGGCGCAGAAGTGGTGGTAGCCACCCCCGGCCGCCTGATTTCCATGCTAAAAGCAGCCCCCAAAGGCAAGTACTTTTCCAAGCTACAACACTTGATTCTCGACGAAGCCGACCGCATGCTCGACATGGGCTTTCACCAAGACATCATGACCATCATAAGCTTTTTACCGGAGAAAAGACAAAATCTGCTGTTCTCAGCCACCATGCCTAACAACATTCGCAAGTTGGCCAAGGACATCATGCACAACCCAGAAGAAATTACCTTGTCTATTGCCAAACCGGCGGAGAAAATTGCTCAGTTTGCCTACGGCGTGCATCCGGATCAAAAAGACGCCTTGTTGGATCATCTATTAAAAGAGAAAGATTTTCGTTCCATCATCATATTTTGTTCGACCAAATCGGCCACCAATGCGCTTGGTCGCAAAATGATGCGCAAAGGATATTCTGTAGAGTCCTTTTCCTCCGACATCGAACAAGACGAGCGCGAACGCATCATGCTGGATTTTAAAAACAGAAAGCTCAACATGCTGGTGGGCACCGATATTCTTGCTCGTGGCATTGATGTGGACGGGATTGAATTGGTGGTCAACTACGACTTACCCTCCGATGCCGATGACTACGTACATCGCGTAGGTAGAACGGCCCGTGCCGAGCGCGAAGGCACCGCCATCACCTTTGTAGAGCCCAAAGATCAAAGAAAGTTTGCCCGCATCTACGAGGTGACCGACAAAGGTGTTGCCATCATGCCTCTACCGGAGTCTTTGGGAAAAGGACCCGGCATCCAGTTAGATGGGCCGCATTCCAATAAAAAACAACCATTCAACAAAAATCGCAGAAAACCTAGGCCCAATAACAAAGGCGGTAGACAAAAGGGCGGAAAACAATCGTAGGGGGACTGTAGGGGTCAGCCTTGCGCTGACCTCCGCTGAGCCACGCTGAGCCAAACACCATAATTATAGCCAAATCGCCCCCTTGCTTTTCAATCAAGATTTGGTATGCCTATAAACCCCAAACCCAATAAATCCGAAAAACAAGATGGAGAAGGCCAAAGCATAGCGCTCGCCTACATAAAAGCTTGGCGGAGCAAAGATGAATTCAACTTTATGTTCTCCGGGCGGCACTTTTAATCCGCGGAGCAGATAGTTCACACGGATGTGCTCTACTTCTTCACCATTGATTTTAGCAATCCAATCACTACCGCCACCCTTGTAATAGATCTCAGAAAAGACGGCCAAAGCATCCGTACTTCCGTTGTTTTTTACCGTATATTCAAGGTGCATGGGGTTGTCAAAAGCGTCGAGCGTTACACCGCCCGGGTTGATACTTATACCTTTTATATATTCGCTATAACGCTCATCCACCACCACATCTTTACAACCTCGAAAATCTGAGAGCGCCTCCATTTCTGCATCGGCGTTGGTAACTATAATGATGGAATCGGCCAACCATGCATTTCCACAAGCGCCGGGGTTGGTTTGCACGGCTTTTCTCCCACCCTCACCTTGTACCATAAAGAAACGTGCATTGAGCATGTTGAGCACCTCCATATTTTGCTTAGAAAGTTGAAACTCAATCAAGTCTTGATAGCGGGCAAGCTTAGCGCCGTGATAACCCGATATTGAGTTGTGAAAATAAGACGTGAATGCATCACCGGTGAGTCCGCGCGTTGTGTTGAGTACACGATACTTCTCACCTTCGCCTAATTGTATTATTTGCTGATCCTCGGGACTGGGCTTAAACATAGCTTCGTACTCCTTCTTTGGCATAAACTTGTCTATACTCAAGTGTTGGCGCACAAAGGGCAGCTGATCAATCATGACCAAAGCCACCAGTGCAATGACCACCAAATTTGGCTTGATGATTTGGCGAACATGAGCAAAAAGCACACCTGCGGTCAGTGCACAAAAAATAAGCGTTTTTAATGCGCTATTTACCAATAACGACTGACGATCCTCACGGAGTAAATCGAGATCTACGCCCTGTTTGGAAAAATTTTCGTCGTTAGCGCCAACAAAATCAAACATCCCAGAGAATAAGATAAAGAACAAGCTTAATCCACCAGTAATAAACAGCGTATTACGAATATGCTTTTGTAGGTTTTTGGCAGTAATCGATCCGTCGTAAACCTTTTGCAGTGCCAACCACCCGGCCAGAGGCATCAGCACAAACACGGATACCAGCGCCATGGAAGGAACGCGAAATTTGTTGTAAAGCGGAAAGTGATTAAACATAAACCGGCTAAATCCTTCGAGGTGATAACCCCAAGAAAGCAAAAGCGCAAACACTATGGATGCGGCTATCCATACTCGTTCGCGGGCCCCAAGAATAAACATGGCCAAAACGAAGAGAAAAAACACCACGGCACCCACGTAGTAGCCTCCGCCGACCATTTGTTGCTCGCCCCAATAGAACAAACTGGCAATGGTACGATTGGCTTGACGCTCCGCTTGTTTAGCGGGATAGCCTTGCTGTACCATATTGCTTTTAATGTTGTTGAAATACTGTTCGTGAATCATCGTGCCGGAGTAATCCTGATTAGATCCGCCTCCATTAAAGTTGGTGTAAATCAGATTAAGCGTTTCGATGGGCGCATAACTCCAGCTCATGGCGTAATCGTATTCCAATCCGCCCGACGAAGTTTCTTGTTTTTTCGTCAGCTCAGAAATACCTCCACGCATGGTTTCCTTGGCGTAGTCGTAGTTGGTCATCAACCGACTGACGTTAGGTCCCACACCAATAAGAGCTGCAAGAGCCAACCCTGCGGTGGTCGTCAACCAAGCTTTGATGGCTTTATCACGTATGGCGAAAACACCTTCTACAATAACCAAAAAGCCAATGGTCATGGCGGAATAATAGGTAATTTGCAGGTGATTGGAAAAGATAGATAGCCCCATCATACCGGCAACGATGCTAAAACCCAGCCAACGCTTACCTCTGTAAGCCAGAAGAATCCCCGCAATCATTGGCGCGATATAGGCAGCCGTCCGCACCTTTGCGTTGTGTCCGGCACCAAACGACACGATAAAAAACGTCGAAAACCCAAAGGCAATGGCACCGGCTAAGGCCAGCCAGGGGTTGACTTTTTGACTGTAAAGCGTAAAGAAAAAGCCAATCATCAGAAGCGCGATGATGTAGATGTGGGAGGGTTTGCCTAATGCTGCGCCCATGCTTTTATGGACATACATTAACAAATTATTTGGATACCTTAAACCAACTTGTATCGCTGGCATACCACTAAATAAGGCATCCGTCCACAGCAGTGGTTTATTATTTTTTTCAAAAAAATCATCCCCCTGCTTATTTATCATTTGACCTTGAATCATATCATCCTGCTCCAAAACCTTTCCTTGAAAGACCGGGTAAAAGAAGGCATAGTTAATAGCTAATAAAGCAATAACCGGAAGGACAATTCGAAATATAATTCTCTTTTGCATGGTAAAAAATTTAACTTAACAAAGCATAATTCAAGATTGCAATGAAACAATCAATTGGTTAAAGAATGTCTCTTGACAAAGATAGAAGCACAAGAAAAAAATCAATGCTATTTATACGTTTCTTTTTCAATAGCATCAATTACAGACATGAAATTATTGACTCGCATCTCCCAAGTAAACGATTGTTTAATTCTATCTCTAGCAAGTTTACCATCTTTAATCATATTGTTTTTTAAAGCATTGGCAAGTGATTCTGCAGAGCGTTTGCCCACAACAACACCTGTGTTTCCAATGATAAATGGTATTCCTGAAACACTTGACCCGACGGGAATACACTCACACAACATCGCTTCAGAAAGCGCATTAGGAAATCCTTCAAACATAGATATTTGCAGATAATATTGGTGAGATGAGAACGCTTTAATCAACGCATCTCTCCCTAAAAAATCCACTAGAGTCACATTATTTGGTAAAGGATAGTAGTGGCTAGGTAAAGAAAGACTTCCAACCAAAGTAAAGGTAAACTCAGGACATAGCCGCGCTGTTTTTAAAATCACATCCACACCTTTTCTTCTCACCATAACATCTGTAGAAAGATCTCCTGCTGCAGTAATACAAGCCTTAGGCTGTCTTTCTATATTATCTATTGGTTTAAAAACATCTGCATCATATCCGTTATGAACAACAAATGGCTTTAACGGTCCTTTATAAAACGCTTTGACACCTTGTTCAGATGGTTCATTGACATCATAGGTGTACTTTTGATATATCAAACTTTCATGAACAAAGATGGTATTTTTTGCTAGCCGGAAGTTTGAATTAGAGATAAAGCCCAACAACTTGTTGCGATAGTTTCCGTAATTAATTCCAGGCAGGCAGGCGGCATCTGTGCCTCCAACAATCACCAAAGCTGGTATTTTGTTCAATTTTGCAAAGATCAAAGGAATGAGACCGTGGTAGCCGGCAAACCTCACAACGATTAAACTAAAGTCGGCCTTATTCCAAACAAAGAGTGCCTTCCAAAAGTCCTTCCACAAAGCCTTGAGCACCCCTGTCTTTTTTCTATAAAAAAAAGCATTTATCGAAACTTTGTAATTCGTTCCCAATAAATCAATGTCCCTTTGAGTTATGGCGTTGAGCTTTTGATATGCATATAGCACTTGCTTCATTTATTTATTGATGTTTTTCAGCAAAGCTTAGTGTTTATTCCTCAAAGTAAAATAGAAAACCATAGCCCTACAAGCTAATTCGCTTGATAAACTTTTCCGGGATTCGTTTCCACAGAGGCCTTATCTCACTAAAATCGACATCTTTTTTTCTAGAAAAAACCATTTTGATATAGTCTTTTTCTTTTCTGAAAATGGAGTATTTCTCAAAAATATCTAATTTAAATCCATTGTTTTCAAAGTGGGAAATCATTCTCCCCATGGAAAGCTGTAGATCGATAACTTGAAGTTTGTCAGGCTCATGTTTTTCAAGATAATCATTGTGCTCCGGGCTAGGTATATTGATAAATACAACCGTTTTATCGGTTGAAATCTTTCCTATTGTTTCAATAATATTTTTATGCTCATCTTCCGGTATATGCTCTAAAACATCTGGCAAAACGATGTAGTCAAATTTTTTATCATGACTAAAATCAGTCATATCACTCACAATAAACTCAACGTTATTGTATGCTTTAAATCGCTCATTTGCTATCGCTATTGACTTAGGACTAATATCAACACCAACAAATGACCCTTGAGGAATTTGTTTGAAAATCAACTCTGATAACGCACCAATTCCACAACCAATTTCCAAGACATTATGGCTTTTTTTTAATCCCATTTTCTTCAAATAGGATGTGATGGTATAATGACGCAGGTTTTTTTCATTTTTAACCTGATTTACAGTATACTGGTCATAAAAATCTTTTACTTCGTCTTTGGTTTTCATTACACGTTAAATTCTATTTATAATAAACGGATATCCAAACAAACTCAATAGTGATTGATTGGTGTGCTGCTTTGCAAATATAAACTTCACAAACATGCCATAAAACTAATTTTGACAAGTACTTTAAACACCGATTTAATGGACGTAAGCCATCAATGCATCATTTAAAAAGTTTTACATGTTACTTAGAAAGCAACTATCTTTGTCCTTCAACAGGCCCTCTATTCTTTTACCACAGGTAAAAAGAATGTTTGGTCAATAACGTATCTATAATCTCAAATACAACATTTTGAAAAAAGTATTGATTACTGGTGCTGCTGGGTTTATCGGATTTCACCTTTGCAAAAAATTAATTGAGGCAAATTTTGATGTGTTTGGAATTGACAATTTAAACGCCTATTACGATGTAAGACTTAAGCTAGATAGACTGAGAGAATTAGGGGTAAATGTTTCTTCTGAAGATTTCA
This sequence comes from Balneolia bacterium, assembly GCA_003566635.1. Classification (GTDB taxonomy): domain Bacteria; phylum Bacteroidota; class Rhodothermia; order Balneolales; family Cyclonatronaceae; genus PXCK01. Next base: position 10,344 of record PXCK01000213.1, read on the forward strand.
TGAGACAAGTAAAGGTAAATAGTACCCACGCAAACTTTCACTTTTGGCAATTGGATCTTGTTGATGAAAACAGATTAAGCGATTTGTTTTCTGAATATGCTTTTGACATTGTGGTAAATTTGGCTGCACAAGCAGGTGTTAGATATTCAATTGACAATCCAAAAGTATATGTTCAATCAAATGTTGTTGGCTTTACTAACCTACTTGAAGTGTGCAGGCGACATCACACCAAGCACTTGATTTATGCATCGAGTTCGTCTGTTTATGGAGACAGCAATAGTGTTCCATTCAAAGAAAATGACCGAGTAGATCACCCTATTAGTCTTTACGCAGCGACAAAGAAGAGCAATGAATTAATGGCACATGTATACAGTCATTTATATGGACTAAAAACAACTGGGCTACGTTTTTTTACGGTATATGGTCCTTGGGGCAGGCCGGATATGGCTCCATTTTTATTTACTAAAGCTATTGTAGACGGCAAACCAATCAAGGTTTTTAACGAGGGCAATCTGAAACGTGACTTCACCTATATAGATGATATTATTGAAGGCGTATTCAAAGTAGTAAATGATAGAAAGAAAACCGAAAACTATAGTATTTACAATATTGGCAACAGCAAACCGGAAAGTGTCTTAGATTTTATTAAATATATTGAAACGTACTTGGGAAAAGAAGCCATTAAAACGATGATGCCCATGCAGCCGGGAGATGTTCATCAAACTTATGCTGATACCACTGATTTAAAAGAACATTTTGATTACCGCCCGAAAGTTTCTCTAAAAGATGGATTAAAAGAATTTGTAAACTGGTATAAAACATACTTTAATATTTTATAGTCCATGAACCTTTCAACAAAGAAAAACAAATTGAGGCTGATTGGGCTTTCTCTACTTCTTTTTGGGTTCTTATATGGGTTTAGTGTTCGTGTTTTTAAGATTTTTCCATATGCACAGTTTGAAAAATTATACCTATACATCACCTACAGCAATAGATACTTGACCGACTCACTACACATATTAGTAGAAGATGTTCCTGATTTGATGCGCGTTACTGACGTTAATGACATTGAATTTCACCAGCATCATTTAATCGAGATTGTTTTGAAGGGAAATAATTGTGAAGATGTTCAATTTAGCAGTATTAAAGAAGTTGATTCACTTGAATACTTAATAAGCGATGAACATAAGTTTTATGAAGGCATACTTGACATGGAGCTCGGTATAAAATCGCTTGTACATATGATCATCCCGGAAAGTGACTCATTTGATTTATTTATTTTTCATATGGGGCATAATGACTCATTTTTGAATTATACAGATTTAATAGCGCCCATCATTAATAATGGATATGGCGTTGCTTTATTAGACATGCCCTTGGAAGGGATAAACAACCAGCCAATGGTTTTTCTTGAGGGTATTGGTGATTTTCTTCTCGACAATCACGATAAATTGGCACTGTTTGAAAACGATTCAACACCACATTTCATCAACATTTTTGTTGAACCCGTTCTAAGCACTTTAAACTTCATTTTACAAGAATTTATTATTAACAATATTGTCATGTTGGGGCTTTCTGGTGGAGGTTGGACAACACAACTATCAGCCGCTATAGACAATAGAATCACCCATTCATTTAGTATTGCAGGCTCCGTGCCCATGTTTTTACGAATGCCATTTCCTGAAAACTATGGCGATTATGAACAAATTCATCCTGCTTTATTCCAAAACTTTGGCTATATGGATTTGTACTTGTTAGGCGCACACAGCCGGCTTCAGAAACAATACTTCAACTATTATGACCCTTGTTGTTTTGGCGGTGACCTAACTTTGATTTACGAGCCAATAATCCAAGATGTTCTAGGAGAAAATGGATCTTTTTTCGTTGAAATAGATTACAATAGTTTCAATCATGAAGTTTCCTTTGAGATTATAGATGACATATTAAAAATATTAGATAAAAAAAGTTGATTGTATGTGTGGATTCGCAGGATTTGTTTCTTTTCATGACAATGATGTAGACAATATCATTCGCAGAATGAGCGATGCTATTTACCATAGAGGTCCAGATAGCGATGGGGCATTTGTAGAACAAATACAAGATAAAACACTTGCACTTGGTTTTCGTAGATTATCCATCATTGATGTTTCCGAAAATGGTAACCAGCCATTTATCATAGGTGATCACATCATGACATTTAACGGTGAAGTCTACAACCACGTGAGTATCCGTAAAGAATTAGAGGCATTAGGGCATGTTTTTAAAAGTCATGCAGACAGTGAAGTGGTCTTGCGTGCTTTTATTGAGTGGGGTCTACCGTGTGTTCATAAGTTTATAGGAATGTTTGCCTTTGCTATTTATGCACGTAAAGAAAAAAAAGTATTCCTATGTAGGGATAGGGTTGGAGTCAAACCCCTCTATTATCAACATAAAGATAACCATCTGATTTTTGGCTCCGAACTTAAGTCATTGATTAGCCATCCGTCTTTTGAGAAAAATATTAATACACAAGCGGTGAGTATGTATTTTCAGTACAGATATATTCCCGCACCACATACGATATTTGAAAATACCCACAAATTAACTCCGGGGCATTGGCTTGTTTACGACATTGATAGTAATGAGGTGAGCTCACAAAAGTACTGGGATTACTTTGACTACTTCGACAGTGGCAAAAAAGCACAACTCGAAGATAAAGCGTATATTGAACAAGGAAAGGAATTACTCCAATCTTCATTTGATTATCGAATGGTATCCGATGTTCCTGTGGGGGTTTTTTTGAGCGGTGGTTATGATAGCAGTTTGGTTGCAGGTGTATTAGCAAAAGATTTAGGTAAAGACATAAGTACATTTACCGTTGGTTTTAAAGAAAAACAATACGACGAGTCTTCTTATGCGAAATCAGTCGCCAACTATCTAGGCACGAAACATACAGAATATCTTTGCTCTGCTAAAGAAGTTATTGATATTTTCAACGATTTTCCCAAAGCATTTGATGAACCTTTTGGAGATTACTCCGCCCTTCCTACAATGCTGTTAGCAAAACATGTTAGGAAAGATGTAAAAGTTGCGTTATCGGCAGATGGTGGAGATGAATTATTTGCAGGTTACAAAAGACATAAAAAATTTCTGGATTATCATCAACGTTTTTCAAAAATTCCTAATTTTTTAAATCCCTTGCTTAAAGCTTGCATTAAACCATTTGATGATGCTCATAAAGGGATGGAAAAACTTGCAAGAGTAAACAAACTTCTCAATGCTTTAGAAAACCCACAACCTGTTAATCTATATAAAAACATTATTCAAGGAATGACCTTTGGTGAAGCTAGTAACATACTTCGACATCATGTAAGCGATGGAGCAACTCATTTTGATGAAGCAGAGTTGTTAAGCAAGTTAACACACCCCTTAAACGCAGCTATAGCCGCTGATTATAAGACATTTTTGGTGGATGATGTGCTTCAAAAAGTTGATAGGGCGACAATGTATTATCACCTTGAAGGTCGCGAACCGTTCTTAGACCATCGAATAGCAGAATGGGCAGCAAAACTTCCTGTTCATTTGAAATATGGAGCAATGGGAGGGAAACATATTCTCAAGGTTATTGCACATGATTTAATCCCAAAAAATCTTCTCGACAGACCGAAGCTTGGCTTCGGTATTCCTATAAACGAATGGCTATCAAATGAATTATCTGAACTATTCAAGCATTACACAAGCAAAGATAAATTAGAAGCAACTGGCTTGTTCAATGTTCAGCAAGTTGAAAGATTCGTTCAATGCCACTTAAACGGCAAAAACCAAGCGCCTCAAAGAGCTTTTGTATTATTGGCTTTTATGATGTGGTGGGAAGAATGGATGGGATTTTGATTATTTGTACCATATATGTAGTTTTTCAATAGCTGCTCATTCTTAATCATGTAACTTTGAAGTCTGATTTTCATTAGTTAATTAAACCAACTGTTATCCATGGGTGTCATTTTAAATCAGGGATCTAGAAATACCGTGATTTTATATATCGGCGTTGTGATTGGGGCCATTAACACCCTATTCCTGTACCCAAATGTTCTTCCCGCTGAAGAGTTTGGTTTGGTAACAATGATTGTGACTATTTCATTTCTTATGGCTACAATTGGCGCCTGCGGCACCACTGTTTCAATTATTAAGTATTTCCCTTATTATAGAAATAATGACACAGGGGAAGACAATGGCTTGATGTCTTTTATTTTGAAAATTGTTCTGCTATCATCCCTTATCATTACTCTCCTATTTGTTTTTGCAAAACCAATTCTTCAAACACCATTTGAAAATAGTGCGTCACTATTGGTTAAATACTATTACTTACTTATTCCTTTTTTCATAATTCACATTGTATTAGAACTGTTTACCAGCTTAGCAAATGCACTTTACAATACAACACTTCAATTGGCCATTAGAGAAATTTTTCTTCGAGTTGGACAAACGATTTTGATTGCATTTTACTTTTTTAACCTTATAAACATTAAATGGTTTCTGGTTTTTTACATGTTTATCTACGGTATTTCTGTGTTCATTATCGTCAATCGACTTATTCGCAGAAATAAGATTTCTATAGTAAGTCAAACTAAGCTTTCCTATGAAGAGAAAATTAGCATTTTTAAATATGGCGGGTTTTCATTTCTTTCTGCATTTTCCAGAACGCTCTCTTTTCGAATAGATGCACTGATGTTAAGTATGCTTGTTGCAAGTGATTTTTATCTTAACAAAGGATTAGAAGCTACGGCGATATATGCAATTGCACTACATATGACGGCTGTTGTTGATATGCCTTTTCGAGGCATTAACCAGATTATTGGTCCGGTCATATCAAAAGCGTGGAAAGACAATAATCTAAAACAAATTAGTGAGGTTTATACCAAATCTACTGAAGCAATGATTGTTGTTAGTGGGCTAATGTTTATATTAATTTGGGCCTCTATAGATGACATACTACAATTATTGCCGAGCGAATATGAGGCAGTAAAATTCACTTTCTTATGGTTGGGTATTGGTAAGCTCCTAAACTCTGCTTGTGGATCAAACGAACAAATTCTTATTAATTCAAAAAAATTTAAAAAGTTTACGCTTATTTCTATACTTAGCTTAATCATTACTGCCTTCACAAATTTCCTTTTAATTCCAAAGTATCAAACCGAAGGAGCTGCCATTGCCACACTCTTCACATACGCAATCGTGAACTCATTTTTATTTTATGTAATTTACCGAAATTACAAAATTCAACCATTTAAATTTCATAATCTTATTGTAGTCGCTGTCCTCTTAATGAGCCTTTTCATTGGATCATTGATTAGTATTTCAAATATTTTTTTATCAATATTGATTAAGTCAAGTATTATTTCCGGCGTTTTTTTAGGGGTTGTTTATAAAGCAAAACTCTCTCCCGAGATGAATATTTTTTTGGAAAAATTCCTCAAGAGGATTTTATAATAAAAAGTGTAATATGAAGTATTTGATTGGTATTATTTTTATTACATTGGGACTGTGCACAATGGGGCAATCACTTCAGGGTAGTGGAAATGCATATGATTTAAGCTCAAGTTCCGCTTATGCCGAAATCAACAATTTTGGCCAAATAAATTTACCACTAACCATTTCTGCGTGGATTTACTACATTCCAGGTAGTGCATCGCAACATATTTTTTCCACTGATAATACATCTTCATCCGGATATCACGGTGTATTTATGGACATTACCAATAATCATAGACTTCGCGTTCATACCGGTAGTGGGACAGTTTATACACCTGCAGGTAGAAGAGCTGTTTTTACAATCATCCCAAATCACTTACGCAATAATTGGATTCACGTTTCGGGGGTTGTTCATGCAGTAGGAAATATAGATATTTTCATTAACGGTATCGCACAGCAAACATCGAGTGAAGGAACCGGGGCAATGATAATGGAACAGTCCAGCGCTCCAAGAGCACAAGTAGGTGCCGCATTTGAAACAGGTATTCAACGCGTATTCTTTGGCGGTTATATCGATGAGATTGTCGTATGGGATACCTCACTTACCCAAGCACAGATTCGCGAATACATGTGTAAAAAAGTCCCACCAGGCACACCAAATCTATACGCCTACTATAAATTCGATGAACCAAATGCCTCGGGTGCTTTAA
>PXCK01000162.1 GCA_003566635.1 Balneolia bacterium
AATACTTCAGCCCGAACGGCAAATTTGACTGGAAAAAAATTTCATTTTTTTCTAGGTTATTAAGTTAATAGTTAACACACACGCCTCGTGGCGCACCAGATAACCGCAGATTAATTTCCCCAAAATGAAGAATCCCTTGTCGAGAAGTAAACAGGCGCCAGCTAATCATGGAAGATTTTTTATATAGTTAATCCGGTTCAAAATATGCTCATTTAATAAATGAATACGTATAATTGGCTCTGATTAATCAGGTAAAAAAATAGAAATTGTACAAACAATAACATTCTAATATCTCAAAATAAAAACCTTCCAGTTTAACGGAATGATCAATAATCATTAAATGTATGAACCTTCAGGCTTTAATTTGTGTTAACATCACGCTAACTTATTACATAGCAATCATTAGCTATACCAAAAATTAATACATAAGTGAACATAAACCCTCAATTTAATTCAAAACAGGTAAAGGCAGTTGCTCATGCCAATATCGCGTTGGTAAAATATTGGGGGAAGCGATCAGTTGAAAAAAATTTACCGGCTGTTGGGTCAGTTTCATTAACATTAGATGCTTTAAAAACAATCACATCTGTAGCGTTTGACGAAGAATTACATAGCGATGTTTTCATCTTAAATGATGATGTTGTAACCGGTAAGCAAGCTGACAAAATATCTGCTTTTGCAGATTTAATGGTCGGTACTGAGCGTCCAAAAATCAGAGTTGAAAGTGATAATAATTTCCCGACCGGGGCCGGGCTTGCATCTTCCGCCTCAGCTTTTGCTGCTCTTGCAAAAGCCATGAATGAAGCGTGTTCGCTTGGTTTGGATGATAAAATGCTCTCCATTTTTGCCCGTCAAGGTTCAGGATCTGCGGCTCGTTCAATTTTTGGTGGATTTGCAGAGATGAATTTAGGGGATGATGATAGTGGAAATGGTGATTATGCACATCAGTTACATGATGAAAATTATTGGGACATCCGGTTACTTGCAGCCGTAGTTTCCACCGGTCCGAAAGAAATTGGCTCAACCGAGGGAATGAATCGGACGGCTGAAACATCACCCTTTTATAACGCCTGGGTTCAAAGTTCACCCAATGACATCAAAGAAATGAAAGCCGCTTTAGCCCATAAAGATTTTGAGAAATTGGGTACATTAGCGGAACATAGCGCCATGAAAATGCACGGGCTTGCATTATCGGCCAATCCATCTATTCTTTATTGGCAGGCGGCGAGTTTGGAATCAATTCAACGGGTTTGGGGTTTACGAAAGCAAGGTCTTCCGGCTTACATCACAATGGATGCCGGGCCACAGGTTAAAGTAATTACTTTACCACAGTACGCTAATGAGGTAAAAAACGCTTTAATCGAACTTCCCGGAGTGAGTAATGTCATTGAGGCAAAGCCCGGACCGGGAGCATATATTTTAAAAGATTAATACAAGTACATTTATGAACCATCCAAAAATAACGGCAAAAGCACCTGGTAAGTTAATCCTCTTAGGAGAATATGCCGTTTTAGAGGGCGCACCATCTTTAGTCGCAGCGATTAATCGCTATTGCACCGTATCTATCCGTAAAAATGGCTTTTCAGTTTTTGGGCTTGAGTCCAGAAATTTGGATATGCCTGACTTAACCTTTCATTTGGATGAATCCGGCAGGGTAAAACTCGCAGCAAATTCCCCCTACACTTCAGAAAAAAGAACAGAATTTTTGGTGGAAGTCATCAACTATGTTGCAAGTCGATTTGAAGGACGAATTCCCGGCGCGTATATCTCTATTGATACAAGTGATTTTTACCACATGACAAGCGGTAATAAATTTGGATTAGGTTCAAGTGCTGCACTAACGGTCGCTTTAATTCGCGCAATGAACGAGTATATGGGCAGGCAGGCAACATCAGAAACCCTCTTTTCTGAAGCTATAAAATCGCACCGTGCCGGTCAGGGGCGATTGGGTAGCGGAGTCGATATTGCCGCAAGTGCAGCCGGTGGTGTTATTGAATATATCATGCCCACAACAGACTATGAAATTTACACTGCCATTCGCAGGCATAAATGGCCAAAGAATCTTTATATGACGGCTGTTTGGACGGGTACTTCCGCTTCTACTCGATTCATGCTCGAAAAAGTGAAGCAATTCAGTAAAACAAATCATGAATTGCACGATATGATAATGGGTGATATGAAAAAGGTAGCTAGTTCGGGTTGCGAAGCTTTTGCAAATGGAGATGTAACAGCTTTCATTGATATCATTCCTGAATATCTGGCACAAGAGAAAAAATTAGGTTCAACATGTGGAATAGAAATAATTTCACCCGCACATCAGGCGCTTGAAAGGTTGGTTGATGAAGCCGGTGGAGTTTACAAACCATCCGGTGCAGGCGGTGGCGATATTGGGGTTGCATTCTGTGATAATGTAGAAACCCACATGAGAATTCAAAAGGCTATTGAACAAAGTTCATACGAAGTACTGGATTTAGAAATCGATTTTGCTGAAAACGAAATTATAACACGCTATGAGTGATAAAGTAAAGGCTCCAAAAACCACTGAAGAAGAATTAGATAAATCCAGAATCAGTCAATTTTATAAACGTTCGGTAGAAGAGCGTCTACGTGTACTGAACGAAAAGAAAATTCTATCAACTGAAGATTATCTTGCCCTCGCTGATAAAAATCAGGTTTTAAGCAGGGATGAAGCCGATAAAATGATTGAAAATGTTATTGGAGTTTTCGGCTTGCCGATGGGGCTTGGATTAAATTTTATCATCAACAATAAATCTTACACGGTTCCAATGGTGGTTGAGGAACCGTCAATAGTGGCGGCGGTTAGCTCGGCGGCGAAAGTGGTAAGAGGTGCAGGGGGATTTACATCAGAAGCCGACGAACCTGTTTTAATCGGTCAAATTCAGTTGGTGGATGTTTCTCATCCCATGAAAGTACGACAGGCTATACTTCAGGAAAAGCAGGAAATTTTAAATCTGGCTAACAGCCTTCACCCGAATATGGTGGCTCGTGGTGGCGGAGCGCAGGATTTAGAAGTGATGATATTCCCGCAATCGCGCCACGCAGGTAGTATGGTTGTTGTGCATCTTTTGGTTGATACCCGCGATGCAATGGGTGCTAATTTGGTGAACAGCATGTGCGAAGGCGTGGCGCCTCTCATAGAAAAAACCACCGATTGTAAGGTTTATCTCAGGATTCTCTCTAATCTTACCGATCGTTCAATGGTTCGTGCAAGATGCGAAATTCCCGTAGAATTGCTCGATTTTAATGGAACATCGGGCAGAGATGTACGGGATGGAATCATCCGTGCAGCAGAATTTGCATCCGTAGATCCGTTTCGTGCGGCAACCCATAATAAAGGGATTATGAACGGGATTGATCCCGTAGCCATTGCAACCGGAAACGACTGGCGTGCTATTGAAGCCGCTGCTCATGCCTATGCGGCGAGAGGAAGTCACTACACATCGCTTACGAATTGGTTCAAAAATGACAAAGGTGATCTTGTAGGTACGATTGATATCCCTATAAAAGTTGGAATTGTTGGTGGTTCGCTAAATTCAAACCCGGCGGTAGCTATTGCTCAGCGCATCATAAATTTTGAGACAGCCCGCGAGTTGGCTGAGGTGATGGGCGCTGTCGGGCTTGCACAAAATTTCTCCGCTCTCCGTTCACTCGGAACCGAAGGTATACAACGCGGACACATGACCCTGCATGCTCGTAGCGTAGCAAGTACAGCCGGTACACCGACCCATCTTTTCGACAAAGTTCTTGAAAAACTGGTGGAAAGCAGCGAGATAAAAGTTTGGAAAGCAAAAGAAATTATCGAAGAATTACGCGAAAAAGAAAAAGCGGATGCCGGCAGGGAACATACACCAAAAGAAGACGAAACAGCGGGATGGTCAGCCGGATACG
>PXCK01000053.1 GCA_003566635.1 Balneolia bacterium
GGTGATGTATTTGTATCAGCTACTGATGAAGTGTTCACAGCAAACTTACAACTCATTCATAACTCTGCTGATCCGGCTGCATCACCTGTAGATGTTTATATAAATGGTGAACTGAAACTTGAGAATGTATCATTTGGTAAGGCTTCTCCATTCTTAGAGGTGCCGGCAAATCAACAAATTTCGGTAGCCATTACACCTGCCGGTGCTCCGGTTAGCGAAGCATTATTTAATGCAGGTATAACCTTCGATCCGGATCAAAACTATTATATCATCGCTCGTGGGGTTGGTAATCCAGGCGGTTTTGCTTCAAACCCTGATGGTCTTGATACTAGTTTTGGGGTGAACATCTTTTCAGGTGCACGTTTAGCCTCTGCTACTGATTTCGAGTTTGACCTTGCATTCTATCATGGTGTAACCGATGCGCCTTCTATAGACATTCGACTATTGGATGGTGCTATTTTATTCGAAGATGTGGCTTATAGCGGAAGTACACCTTATACTTCTTTGGCGCCGGACAGGTATTTCATCGAAATCAATTCAACCGCCACCGGTGATCGTCTGTATGTTTATGAGCTTGATGTAAGCGAGCAGGTAGGTGGTGCAGGTTTAGCACTTGCAGGAGGATTTGCAGATCCGAATCAGAATCAAATGGCGAGCCATTCACCATATATGTGGTTTTACCGAATGGTGAAATTCTGGAAGCAAGAAACGCAACAACCTCCGAAAATGATGACATTGATTTGCCAAACGAAATTGTTCTGGAGCAGAATTACCCAAATCCTTTTAATCCGGACACTCAAATTCGATACACATTACCCGAATCGGCTCCCGTTACATTAGAAGTATTTACCGTAGCAGGTCAGCGAGTCGCATTGCTTGTAAATGCAACACAGTCCGCAGGAACACATACGGCAGTGTTCGATGCATCATCATTGTCGAGCGGGGTTTATTTATACCGACTACAGGTTGGTTCTACCATTTTAACCAAAAAGATGATGTTGGTTAAATAAACTTGAATATAATTTTATATATCAGAAGGGCAGGGTTAAACCTGTCCTTTTTTTAGTATTGCTACTGACTTACCGGAAAGGCTCAAAGTCTCTTTTCAAACCGTATTACTCATCAATCCTACTTGTAATCAACCCCTACGGTGGGTTTATTATCGATTTCTGAGTGAAAATCTATTTATCATTCACTAGCTTTAGTTAAGTATAAATCCGAAGTAGTTAATAATTGTTTTTTTCAAATTTAAGTATTAATCTACGCATAGTAGATAACCGGTGATATATGATAAGTAGAGTGGAATGATATGAGTGTACAGGTATTGGTTGTAGATGATGATGTAATGGTTTCGCTACTTCACTCAAAAGTTGTAAACCTGGCAGGCATAGAAACCCCTCCTAAAGTTTTTTATGATGGGCTAAAGGCATTTAACCACATAAAACAAAAACCTCAAAACAGCTATTTAGTACTTCTTGATATAAATATGCCTGTGATGGATGGGTGGGAATTTTTAGATAATATATCGGTAGAAATGCCTGATATAAAACTTACAGTTGTAATTGTTACTTCATCAATAGATCATTCTGATAAAATTAAGGCATCTACCTACCCCGTAATCAAAGAGTTTATCGAAAAGCCATTAACGGTTGCCAAGTTTAAGGACTTTATAGAATCAAACCCAATTTAATTATTTTAATTTATTGGAAATATAGATTTCAAATCTAAAAATCTGAATGGTATATTTTTAACTTAACAATAACACTGCCATTTCAGTATGCTGAAAAAATTACTAAAGATTATTTTTTATACGTTTACAGTTCTATTCTTAGGAATAATCTTACTTCTGGCATCTCTAATAAGAACAGATATTTCGGTTGATAAACTTAAAGAAAGTTTTACTGATGAAACATCCGTTTTTCTTGATATAGATGGAATGGATGTGCATGTTAAAGACGAAGGTGAAGGCCAGGCAGTTATGCTTATCCACGGAACTTTTGCATCACTCCACACCTGGGAAGATTGGACTTCTGCTTTGACAGATAGTTTTAGAGTAGTACGTATAGATTTACCCGGTTTTGGTTTGACAGGTCCTCAGCCTCAAAATGATTATTCGGCACGTGCAACCTTACATCTTTTGGAAGAAGTCCGTAACCAGTTAGGAATTGACAGTTGGGTGATTGCCGGGAATTCACTTGGGGCACGATTTGCAGCCGAATACGCCCGCCACTTTCCGGAGCAAACTGATGGCGTTGTATTTATTGGGGGAGCAGGTGGAATTGGTACTCCGTCTGCATCGGTTCAACAAACTATTGCCGATACCTCTCAAACTGCAAGACAAACAACGGCTGCCCCTCAACAAAGACAATCATTACTATGGCGTGCTTTGGGGAATCCGGTCTTCCGGAATATGCTCGGTGTTATGACGCCCCGTTTTGCATTTAGCTATACCTTGAAAGAAGTATATGGACAACCTGAACGTATTCAACCCGAAGTAGTTGATAGATATTATAGAATGTTGCGAAGAGAAGGTAACAGACAAAGTTTTTTAATTCGTAATAACGGACCTACAGGCGACAGATCACACATCCCGGAATTACCTTCTGGACACTTTTTACCGGAGTTGGATCTACCGGTGTTAATTATGTGGGGTGAACAAGACAGATGGATATCGGTTCAGGCAGGGCGCAGACTCCATCAACTGATAGAACATTCAGAGTTGATTATTTATGAGGATGCAGGACACGTACCAATGGAAGAAATACCCGATCGAACAGTTGCAGATTTTCGTCGTTTTTTATTCTCTATTGGTGATGGGGATTGATTTTGGTGAGTCTTTTTTAACTTTGACTAAAGGATTGTTCCGAGCGAAAAGATTCCCACTAAACGCCCCATAAAATTGTCTTTCAGAGTGCACCGACTAATTGATGGAAATTTGAGCAGAACTACATCCAAACCTTCCAATACATCTTTGCACGAAGAATCTCGTTGGTATGGGGCTGTACTAACCAAAGTGTAGTTGTCGTAAAAAAGTGGTAAGTGATGCGATGGTATCATGGTCTGTTGTCCGCTGTCCAAAAACCAATCAAGCCATGCGCTTAAAATTAATTGTAAAAAGTTATAAAACAATTTGCTTTGTATTTAATGGGGGGGGGTATTATTTACACAATTAATAACCCTAAGTCCTAAGTTGTGAAAAATAAGTTCTTAGTCCTATTTTTAAGTGTGCTTTCACTAACACTCATTTATTCGTGCGACTCATTCCTAACCGGGCCAAAATCCTCCGATCCCGAAATTGATTTATCGGGTCTCCAACTATTTGCAATACCCTTTCCCGATGCGAATGACCCGGCATCCGTTCAATTATTGGAAGCATTGCAACCCAAGTATGTAATGAACTACAGTACATTAGCCCCGGAAGAAAACGAAAAGGCCTACAAGTACGACCGTTTTGAATTGCTTTTACCACCGGAAGTAACCCAATTGGCCGGGGATGCAACACGGAGAGTTACGGTGCGTTTTGGTATGGTTAATGTAGACTTAAATCCCAATAGTGCCATCATAGATGACATGGAAATCATACGAACAGCAAATTATTTAATTCCGGATCATGATATAGCCGAAGAGATGCTGAGGCAGCATCTTAGAAAGTTTGATCATGATAGTGCATTAGCAAAATACATGCAAACTAAAGTTGATTTTGAAATTACTTCTGAATATGAGATAATAATTTTGAATTCTGATGCTTCCGTAGAGAGCAGGTCTCGATGTTTTCGCATTGAATGGGAATGGTTTTGTGATGAAGATTTTGGTTGTCATTGGGATCTTGTGTGTATAGCATTAAAAGATGAAGTTGAAGAAGATGATGGTGGGTTGCCAGGTGATGGAGGTGGTGATGGCGATGGCGATAATAATGGTGGAGGAGATGCCACCCCACCAGACAACCAAGATGATGACGATGATCCATGCGCAGGCCAGGGTGGCACAGACGAAGACCCCGATCCCGGCAACCCGGGTGACGGCGGCATGCCGGGTGGAAACGGCAATCACGACGGCAGCGGAACCATGAACATGCCCGAATGTGATCCTTGTACAATGCCAAATCCACCAAGTAGTTGTGATGATGAGGAGGTTACTTTAACAGTTAATATAACGCCCGATTATGCAGGTGTTGTAACACCCGGTTCCGGACAATATGAAGTTGGTACACAGGTGACCTTAACTGCACAAGTGAACCCTTCCCATTCAGAAGGATATGTATTCAGCAATTGGACTGGAGATGTAAGTGGAACAGGACCAACTATTTCATTTCAAATTGAAAGTGATACTTTTGTTACGGCTGAATTTATAAAGGTATGTGATAGTGTAAATGCACCTGAATGGTGTGAAAACAAATGTGAAAATACCGGTAACGAATTGGTTGATGATTTATCAGAAAGAGGAATGTTAAACTGGATATGGGAATCATCGGATGTGGGTCAATTTAACTCTCAATCTGACCAGTATAACAGAAGGGAGTTTGGTATGTTTGCTCAGGTGTTTAATAATGGCGAAAACAACTATATTCGAATACCAGATGATTTGCCATTTGCGTTACAACAGTATGTAATTCAAACAAATCTAATATTGCAAATCAGTTTGCCAAACAGCTATATACAATCACTTAGAGACACAGCAAGTGATGTTGTATACATACATACTCACCCTTATTATGTCGGAGAGACTCAACTATTTAGATTTCCTGATCAACCATTATATGAAACAGCAATTGGGGATAAAGATAAAGATGCATTACTTGATTTGGTATTGAACACTGGTATAATAATTGACGGGGATAATATTTTAGTTTATGACAAAAATGGCAATAAGCTAGATACAATTCCTCGTTGTGGATATTAACTACAAAACCCCTTTAAATTATGTCTATAAATATTATTTTAGCCTTTACAATACTCTTAATCATAAACGAAACTGGTGTGAACCAGTGTCCTGAGATTAGTCCGAGAGTCCAAAATGTTGTAAACAACATTACAAACCAAGATGAATTAACAGAGCGATGGCATGTGGCATATAACACAATGGGAATCGGTAACATTAAAGCCGAAGATTTCAATGTAATACAAAACTCTGAAATTTGTGCGTTTTTTAATGATAGATATAGTGAAGCAATGGAGGAAACGGTTTTACTTCCGGGTTTTGATGATAAAACGTATAATTTTGGTTTTTTTGAAATTACAATTGGTGAAAGTCCCGTTTATATTACAATTATGACGCCAGCCAGAATCGAAGGTATGATTAATCACGGATACACATCAGTTGGTTTTTTTGATCACAATTTAGAACTTAAATTTGCATATTCATACTAAAATTCAGTGGTATTAAATTATTATTCAAATTAATAGTCTGACTCATATATCAGGGTGGAACAGGCGAAGACCCCGATCCCGGCAACCCGGGTGATGGCAGCATGCCGGGTGGAAACGGCAATCAAGGAGGCAGCGGAACCATGAACATGCCCGAATGTGATCCTTGTACAATGCCAAATCCACCAAGTAGTTGTGATGATGAGGAGTTATTTACGTTAACCACCAACGTTACACCATCTTATGCAGGGGTTGTTTCTCCAAGTTCTGGACAATATCAAGCAGGAACTCAGGTAACATTATCGGCGCAGGTAAATTCGACCCATTCAGAGGGTTACGTTTTCAGTCATTGGTCGGGAGATGTTAGTGGATCACAACCCACCATTACATTTGAAATCGAACAAAACACTATTGCTACGGCAGAGTATATTAAAGTATGTGATAGTTCAAATGCGCCTGAATGGTGTGATAACAAGTGTGAAAATACCGGAAATGAATTGGTTGATGATTTATCAGATAGAGGAATGTTAAATTGGGCATGGGAATCATCTAATTTTGGAAATTTAAATCAAAGTGAGAGGAAAGAGGGGTTCTATGCAATTTTTGAAGAAAATGGTATTTTTTCTAAACAAATGCTTCCTTTTTCAAACCAAACTTCTTGTTCTTTTAGAATTTCATTTGGAACCGTTTCGATTATGAATGCATTCTTAAATGGTGCGGTATATTTATTACATACTCAACCTTATGACCCGGGGGAACTAATAAATGACACGATTTGTCTTGAAGTTCGAAATTGGGATGTTGAAAAACTTGGGATTCCTGAGTATCGACCAGGTCCATCACAGATGGATCTTTCTGCTATGAATTTTATGGGACTACCTCTTATTACAATTGATACCCAAAATATATACGTATCAGCGGTTGGTGATACTCTCCCAAGTCAAGCTGCAATCTTCACAAGGTGTGGATATTAACTAAACTATATATAATTATGAAATCGTACTATTTAATCACGTTAATTGTTGGAATGATGCTTTGGACAACTAGCTCAAAAGTTTCAAAAGTAGATACCTGCATGGACGAAAACTCCGAGCACACCACTAACATGCTTTCATATTTCCTTAGCGATCACCGTTATGAACCCGACCACAATTCTGGTGGCATACAAAATCTCAGCATAGAAGAAGTAATAAAGCTTACAAATTCCGAACATAGAGAACTTTGCAGTCAATTAAAACAAACTTCCTTATTAATAAATGACCCCGGAAGTACAATTAATACAAGTTTCTTTATGTCATCTAATCGACGGTTCATAGTGCATTTCTTTCTGGATTCGCTACCTATATACGAAGAGGCTACATTCTATTTCGGTCCTATTGGAATCATAAGTATATTAGATGCAGACATGGAACACGTTCATTCCATCTTGATTAGATAATTATCAATCAGTGATTTTAATTTTGAATAGTTTTGCTGGTAACCTGGGATTAAGTTACTTTGAAAGCATCATTAAATTATTCAATTTGCTTTTAAATATCATAGGTTGGTAGTTTCCCATCGAGTGTGTCTGTGTTCTCCTCACGTACATGTTAATAATGTAGTGTTTTTTTTTATTTAAATCATCCGGGAGCCGGCCGGCGATCGGATGATTTAAATAATCGTTTTTCGTAATCTAGTTTTGGAACTTTTCTCCTATAAGCAGTCTTCTCCATAGCCACAGTACCAAGCAGTGTAATTACAGCATCTTCGCTGGGCATACTTGCTCGCATTTTTAATACTCTTCGGAAATCACGATTCAACCGTTCTATCCAGTTTGTGGTATATATCATCGATCGCATTCTCCAATCATAGTTCAAATAGGTAAAACACAGTTGGAAATCAGGATCATTACGCAGTCGTGCAAATCGGCGATATTTCACCTTCCAATGGTCGCAACACGCTTGCCAGCGTTTCCAACCTTGCTCCGAGGTATCTTCTCGGCGGTCAGTGGCAAAGACTTCTCTGAGATCAGCAGCCAAATACGGTTTATCTTCGGTTCGAACACGAGCCAGTAAACCGCGCTTTGCATGGGTTACACAGCGCTGAAAATCGGCTTTCGGAAAGATTCGAGCCGCAGCAGTTGGCAGACCTATAAGCCCATCAGCGACTATTAATCCAATCTGATTAACCCCACGACGGGATAACTCTTGGAGCATCATTTGCCAGCCGGTGGCACTTTCGGAGGGAAAATGACAAATGGCAAGTACTTCCCGTTGCTGCTCAGGTGTAACGCCTAAAACCACATAAAAGGCCTCACTTTGTACCGTATCTCTGCGAACTTTCACATGTATAGCATCTATAAATACAATTGGATAATAGGTTTCCAACGGGCGGTTGTTCCAGGCTTCCACTTCTATATGCATCCAGTCAATCATGCGGCTGATCTGAGAGGTGCTGTAGTGACGACCATACAACCGCTCAAATACTTGACCAACCTGGCTCTGGGTCAATCCTTGCCCATACAGAGCACTTACTAGCTGGTCGACTTCTTCTTGTTGGCTACGCAACAACATCAATACCTTCGGGTAAAACTCACCGTTGCGATCACGTGGAATGCGTAATTCAAGTAATTTTCCGTGCCCATAGACTCGTCCTGGGCGATAACCGTTTGCCTTATTTCCACTTTGGTACTCAAGGGCAGCTGAACGTTCTGTCTTCATCATGCCGTTTAAAACCATCTCCAAGACTTCATTAAGTCCATTCTTGCGTTTTATATGGTTGCCAATGAGTGTCTTTAACTGTAATTTTGTGAATTCCATAGTCTCCTTGTTTTGGGTTTTTGGTTGATTTGGTTGTTAACCAAACCTACGCAAGGAGACTTTTTTTTGCTACCTCAGACACACTTTTTGGGAAACTATCCATAGGTTTGTTGTTATTGGCTACTTTCCCTGTGCTCGCAAATGCCCAAAATTGCATGGATGAAAACTCCGAGCACTCGTATCGCATGCTTAAAACCTTCCTGAGTAACTCCGATTACGAATCCGACCATATCGAAGGCGGAATAACAAACCTCAGCATGGATGATGTTACCCTGCTTACTAGCTTAGAGCACAGCGGTCTTTGCGAGCAAATAAAACAAACCTCCTTATATATAAATGCGCCGTCGGGCAGGCCAATTGATACAAGTTTCTTTATGTCATCTAATCGACGGTTTATAGTGTATTTCTTCCTTGATTCGCTTCCTTCCGACGATGGGCTAACATTTAACACTGGGGCAATGGGTATTATTGACATTCTTGATGACAACTTGGAGCATGTTAAGTCCGTTTTGTTTTGGTAATCACATATAAGTGACTTTAATATAGAATTGTTGCTGAAAACCTGGGATTAAGTTAATTTGAAAGCACCATGAAATTATTGAATTTACTTTTAAATATCATGGGTTTGTTGCTATTGGCTACTTTCCCTGTGCTCGCAAATGCCGAAAATTGTGCGGATGGAAATGTTATAACGAAAGAGACTCGTTGTGGATATTAATCACTAAAACAATAATTAGACCGATATGAATATTTTGATTTTAATCATACATTTAATTTTTTGCGTGCTAACTGCTCAAGGACAGGAGTTAGTCCCGGCACAAACAGTGTCGTTTTCCGGGCATGTCTGTCCGGGATCAAACGACACCAACACTTCCATTGTTGAAGACTTTTTGACCAAACCCGAATGGGCTGAACGAAGAGAGGCAGCAAACGCGGAAGGTGTATCGGTTTCTCAAATTACACTGCTTACCGACGCGAATGATGGTAGTGTTTGCTCTTCCTTTAATGAAACCTATCAAGGGTTTTTCGAGGAAGAAAATGGCATTGGAGAGCCTGCCTATAATATCACCTATTACAAAGCCAGCAATTTTTATTTTGTGGTTGTTACCATCCGGCAATCCGATAATCCAGACTATGTGGGCTTTGGTGTAAGTTATATTACTATTTCCAATCAGAATCTTGATTTAATTAAAGCATATGCTTTTTAAACTTAAAAAAACATTAGTGCTTGCAATCCTTTGAAGATTTGATGACGACGACGATCCATGCCAAGCTGGTGGCGGCACGGGCGAGGACCCCAACTTCGGCAACCCGGTAGTTTGCCCGGTGGCGGAACCGGTGACCACGGTGGTGGTGGTACCATGAATATGCCAGAATGTGATGAGTGTACAATGCCAAACCCACCAACACATTGTTACGATGATGAAGAAGAGGATGAGGAGGAAATACCGTGTAAGGGAGACCCTATTCGAAACCCCAAAATAGCTCCATCTAATGGTTGGAATTATTTAGGAGGCCAATACGGCTATACCCGAAATAGTGGTAACACATTTCATGATGGCATTGATATAAAAGCTGATCTTAATTCTGGTCTATACTCAATGCATGCCGGAATTGTAATTGATATCAGAGATTCATTTGAGCCTGGTGAATATGCGCCTCGTAGTTATGGTAATTATATTACTATTGAGTCTGAAATTGATGACATCATTATACAATTAATGTATGCACATTTAAATTCGTTAAATGTAAATGTTGGTGATCTTGTGGATCAGGGGCAATTAATCGGTATTTCGGGTAATACTGGTAATGCACAATCGACAAATAGAGTTCTCGTTATACCACATGTTCATATCAGAGCGAGAAAAAAGTCTAATGGTAACTTATCAAGAATTGATCCTGCCCAATTTATGGCAACAAGGTTTAATTCAGATGGTAGTATAAATACTTCAGAAACAAATTGTAACTAAATTAATTATGGAATCAGTTTTAATTTTAAGCTTAACATTCTTTATTACGCTTTCATGCTATGGTCAGCAAATTTATGACAATTACGATGGCCCAATTTTGGTTGCTGATCTCCAACTTTTTACTACTCCAATAGAAACTGTTGTGTTAAATCTTGGTAGCCCGGATGAAACAACTTACGAATTTTGGGAAATGAGTGAAGAGAATGTAACTCAGTTAAAATATAATACTAATGATTCCCTTTTTTTTACAGAAGATTCGGATAATACATTGCGTTTCTATAGTTTTTCTCTGAATACTTCTATTTTCACTGTGTCAATTGGTACATTACATATTTCAGTAGGAGATCATATAAGTGTAATTCAAGCAACTTTTCCATTGTCATATTCAAACAAAGGAGAAGATTACATAGTTATAACTAATAGAGGTGGTGATCATGATTATATTCTTATTGAATTTGACCCAAATAACTTGATTGCCAAGATTGAACATAGAGTATTTTAAGTCTGTTATTTAATATCTGTATTTATTTTTAAGTCTTTATTTAGGAACTTAAATAATATTTATTTAGGATAATAAAAATAATTAAAGTAAGTGATTGTTTAGCAATACTTTGTGGTATTTAGATTATTGGTTTATGGTAACCAAAAGTGATTGTACGTTTCTCACGTCTGAATAGTATGGTCTGGCTGGTTTTGCTCACTTATAAGCCGTAAAACGATTTACATGAAACGCCCCATAAAATTGTCTTTCAGAGTGCACCGACTAATTGATGGAAATTTGTGTAGAACTACATCCAAACCTTCCAATATATCATTGCACGAAGAATCTCGTTGGTATGGGGCTGTACTAACCAAAGTGTAGTTGTCGTAGAAAAGTGGTAGTTGATGTGTTGGTTTCAACTTATGCCATCCGCGGTATGCCGTCAATCAATCATGCCAAATCAAAAGCCCTCAATCAAAGTTTAATTCCATAATGTGAAACAAATCAAATCCCAATTTTCTTTATACTCTAATAATCAGTCTAAAAAAATAAAAACCGACCTTCTCCCATCTTATTTATTGATAAAATCGCTTAAAAACGATATTATCTATAGATATTCCAACCCAAATTAAACTAAACATCAAGCATGTCTAAAACCTCTACTGCTTCGGTTTTATTTTTATCTCTCATATCCTTCCTTCTTTTTTCATGTAGTAGTAATCCCGAGGATACTTCAGTACCTGTAGAGCAGGTAGCTTATGAAGAGCCTGTTATAGAGTTTGATTCCTATAATTTGCCCATTACAGGGTATGAAATTCAGGAAAGACGCGTCCGTAGTGGTGAATCTCTGTCTACAATTTTGACTCCGTTTGGTTTCTCCGGTTTAGCAGTAAACAATGTGGTAAGTGCTTCTCGTGATGTTTTCAACATCAGAAGTATAGCAGCAGGCAGAACGCTTCGGTTCTACACAAATGATGCTACCGGACAATTAGATTACATGGTTTATATACCGCGTAACACTCGTTTTGTAGTGTTTGATTTTACAAATGAAGAGCCTGTAGTATTTAATTCAGAAAGGGAGCAAGAGAGGGTTTTAAGATACGTAGAAGGTGAGATCAGTGGCTCGCTGTATATGTCTCTTATGCGTGAAGGTGGAAGCCCTGCATTGGCGAGCGCACTTTCAAACGTTTTCGCATGGCAGGTCGATTTCTACCGAATTTTAAGGGGTGATTCCTTTTCTGTTTTATATGAGGATATTTTGATTGATGGCGAATCGGTTGGAACTGGACGTATCAAGGCTGCTAACTTAACACATAGAGGTACATCCTACGACGCCTTTTATTTTGACCAAAACGGTGAGCCTGATTATTTCGATAATGATGGTAATTCGCTCCGAAGAGCTTTTCTAAGGGCACCACTTGAATACACAAGAATAAGCTCCAGATTTACAAATCGCAGAGTACATCCCGTTCATGGTCGTGCTGTTGCTCATCATGGAACCGACTATGCAGCCCCAACAGGTACACCTATTCGTGCTGTTGGTGATGGAACCATCGTACACAGAGGTTTTGACAACGCCAATGGTAACTACATTAGAATTCGCCACAACAGCGTTTACGATACCGGATATCTCCACATGTCTCGTTTTGCTCCCGGTTTAAGTGTTGGGTCACGCGTTACCCAGGGTCAAATTATAGGATATGTTGGTGCAACCGGATTAGCTACGGGGCCGCATCTTTGTTTCCGTTTTTGGCAAAATGGTACGCCGGTTGATCCGTACCGTGTAGAGATGCCACCATCAAACCCTGTAGCTGATGAATATCGTGCTGCATTTGAGTTACAACGTATGCAGTGGATTTCTTTAATGAATGAAACAGCCCTTGAGCAGGAAATTTCACCCATACTCGTAATGGCAAATCCCTATCAAAATGGTGTAACGCCATTGGTTTTGATTCAATAAGAGAAGGCGTTTTATCGGATTGAGCTGAATATTGATATGTCAGCTAATGACAAGTATCGATTTTAACGTGCTTTAATTATGAATTATGGGTTATGATACGTAGTACCGCGCAGCGCTTTATGAATTGTAGATTGTAGATGCCTAAAATGGGTTGACACTTTTAGCCATTTATATTTACGAATATCGGACAGATAGAGCATTGCCAATAATTGCTTCATAGTTTTGTAAACAAACTACGTGTGTTTGCAGATACCTTCCCCCGAATAATGTAGATGAGGTTGAACTCGATCATCGAAAGGGTGTACATCAAAATTGTTAAAAAGACAAGGAAGGTCGTATCTATGTAGAAAGATGCGATAAACGTCAAAAAAATGAGTACTCCACTGGATCGGCTCAGGTGGGTGTGCAAAAACAAAACCGAACGAAATAAAAATAGAGACAGCAAAATAGTAAAACCAAATACTACAAAAAAAATCTGCAAATAGAGTAGATTTGGTTCTAAAAACTGCGGGAATAAGGTGTATAAAAACCAGGCCGTTGAAAGATAATAAACAACATCTGCGGTTGAATCTAAGTGCGCACCAACTTCACTAACTTGATTCCATGCGCGCGCGAGCTTTCCATCTAAGAAATCTGTAAATCCCAAAATTATAAACCAAATGACAAAAAAGATGGGGTCATTAAAGTTGATTAAAACAAAAAGTAATGGCGTACCAAGTAATCTGAAAACAGACAGCATATTCGGGACATTGATCAAGTCGCGTTTTGTCATGTTATTTCATGAAAAATTAAAATGCCTCAACAGCTTCTTCTAAGGTATCGAAGTAATGAATGACAGTGAGGAGTCGAGTGGCATTCAAAAGAGCCATGATACGCTCGGATGCACAGCAAATATGAAGATCTCCACCCGCGTTACGGGCACTTGTTAAAGCACGAATAATCAAACTTATACCGGATGAATTCATAAAGGTAACATCGGTTAAATTGGCAATTAATTTATTTCTACCGTTTTCAATGTGTTCTTTAACACGATCATGAAAATCATTCGCCTCGTGACCAACCATAACTTTTCCATGAAATTGCATCTCTAAAACGCCATTTTTTTCGATCAGGTCATATTTCATAGGAAAAAGGTTTTTTGTTCAAGTTTATCGGAGTATTCTTTTCACTGTTGATATAAGCTGAAGATAACATGAAATTTATAAAAATAACTATTTAAGATAGTTTTTCAGAAAACTTACTTTTCGGCCGATTTTTATTTAGAGGTGTTTATTAACATTAATGCCGATTCAATAAAAAACTTCAAAGAAAAAAAGTAATTATACCGACTTTGTTAAACCTTAATAAGTGTAAGAGCTTACTACAGGAATGATTTGAAGCCATTTATCAATTATAGTCAAAAGTATTCACCAAACTTAAATTATATGAAAAATGATGTAGATAAAAATATGGGCTTTGCCTTGTTGAGAGTAATGTTGGGGGTCAATATGCTAGGTCGTAGTTTGGTTCGGCTTCCTGATATTGACGCATTTGCGAGTGGTATGGCGAATAATTTTGCTGAGACTATATTGCCGGCTTCATTTGTTTATGTCTATGCTCTTGTAATTTTATTGACCGAAGCAGTAGTAGGTGTATTGCTCATCATCGGTTGGAAAACCAGATGGGCTTTGACCGGTATGGGCGTTTTGTTAATTACATTAGCATTTGGACAAATACTTCTCCAAAATTATGGAACTGTTGCAAATATTCTGATCTATTCAATTGCAGTTAGCTTCTTACTAATGCAAACAAAGTATGATTACTTTGGAATTGACACCGGTTTCGCTAAACCCGATAAAAAACAATAAGTAGGATTTTTCATTAATTTACTAATCTAATATTGATATTAGATTTATATATTCTTATTCTCTTATAAATACCACTTTATATAATTGGAGGTAGCAAAATGGGAAAAGAAGTAAGATTATTTAAAAGTGAAGAAAGACGCACCAGAACCGAAGTTGCATCATTCTTGAGAGAGTTAGCTGATAAAGTTGATGGCGGCAAGGTAACGCTTATGCAAGGTGAGGAAGAATTAACTCTCGAAATGCCACAAAATCTGATACTTGATATTCAGGTAGAAGACGAGGATAAAAAAAGAAAAGGAATCCAACACAGTCTTGAAGTTGAAATTAAATGGTTTGATGGCGATGACGAAGATGGAAGTAGTGGACCGCTTAAATTAGGTTGATATTCTAACTGTCTTTAATTTGATTATAAGCAATAAAGCTAAGTTACGCTTTAGAAGCTTTTATAAAATTTCCTGTTGACTTCATGTCTAAAAATGATAACGCTATAAGCCATAATTTTCCTAATGTTACACAATAGAAAGTTTAAAGCTGATGTTAAGTAAAATCATAATGCTGTATCCCTAATGTGTAATCTGGGTTAAAGCGTAGCTACCATTTGGGAGGCTAGCAAAGACGCTAAGCCACTAATTATTCTACAATGCAAGCTATCAAAGAAAGTTTAAAATGGCCAAATAAAAAATTACAACCAAAAAGAAATACAGCTAGCTTATTTTCTTAATATACTGTCCAAGGGCATCTTTTTTAAACCCGAAGGGATGGCAAGATTATAGTAAAATGCAAACATAGAGTCCATCAAACCCCGTAGGGGTGATAGTATTAATCTACCCATTCGAATAAATATTTATCTTTGTATTCAATTTCGAATTTTTGAAGAAAATCAATGTATTCTTCTTTGAATGTTTTAGTCCTGTGATGTTCTTGCTGATTGGCAATATATCGATATACCGTATCTATTTGCGAATGAGAATAAGAGAAAGCACCATAGCCTTCTTGCCATGCGAATTTTCCTTTTAAGAATTTTTGGGCGTTGATGAAATTTGAAGAATTGTTTTTGATTTCTCTCACCAAATCAGAAATGCTCATTGCCGGTTTTAAGCCCACCAGTATATGAACATGGTCTTCAACACCATTAACGATAATCGGCTTTTGATTTTTGCCTTTGATAATGCCCGCAACATATTTGAACACTTAATCTCGCCAAGGATTTTGCAATAGGTTTTCTCGCCCTTTTACGGCAAAGACGTATTGGATATAAATTTGTGAAAATGTGCCTGCCATAATGTTATTTCACCCCTACGGGGTTTGGTTAAGATTGATCAATTTTGTTATCTATAATCTTGTCATCCCTTCGGGATTTTTCAGTTTTGGCCTGTTGTGAATTGCTTAAACCGGACAAGCCTGTTAACGCCAAAATAAAGTTGGAACCAAACATTTTGTAATAATAGAACAACACTATTATTATCATTCGCCAAACTCTGTTCGGTACTTAAATTTTAGCAAAGTGCAAGTGTTTCTACGTCCCACAAAAGGTTTTATAGGTCTCTTCACTATCCGGTGGTAGAAGAAATTTTTCTTTGACGTCTTGAGATGTGTACGGATTATTTAAGACCTGTGCCAATTCGTTGAAAGCGCTAAAATCCAAATCCTCAGATGCTTTTTTGAGTGCTTCTTCGACCAAATGATTTCTTGGAATTACTACCGGGTTAGCTTTTTTCATTAAGTCTATAGCAGCTTTTTTTCCGCCTTCGTTGACATCAACCCGTTTGTTCCATTTATCGAACCACTCATGAAAATCTTTTGCTTTATAAATTAAAGTAAATTCATCGGGCAGGAAATCATCACCCATAATAAACCTGAACGTATTGGTATAATCTGCATCGTGAAGCTGCATCCACTTCAATAATTCGTGCACAAGTTGAGCATCTGAATCATCACTATTCTTGAAACCAAGTTTATTGAACATCATTTGTTTCCATTTCATAGAAAACTGAGCCGGGAAATCATCTATCACTTTTTGGGCTAACTTTTGA
>PXCK01000138.1 GCA_003566635.1 Balneolia bacterium
ATAGGTACAATTCGTTTTTCAGTTCCTGCAAACAGCGGCAATTACGACATCCGATTTGATGAAAAAACTACATTTGAAGTACCTGCTGGAATTCGAATATTCTTTGAAAAAGCTCCTGATAATCAGGTTTTTGACAATCAAACTTCAGTATTTTTTGAGAACGTGGAGTTTATTGGCAACAATACTCTCAGTATGGAATTTCACCTTGAACATCCGGTAGATATTCAGATTCGTAATTCAAGTTTTATTAATACCGGACGGTTATGGTTTCGTATGGGGTATGAGGACGAACTTTATAATGATGATCAGCAAACAAAAATCTTACTCGAAAATAATTATTTAGAAAGCACAAATTTTGATTTCGAGGCCTATTATTCCCAACTTTTATTTACCAGATTAAAGGGAGCTGATGATACACCCCTAAGAAGTGTAGCTTACAATAATATCACTATAAAAGATAATCACCTTAAGCTTCTAAGAGATGCGCCGGCATCTAACTATGTTGATGATGACTTTTACATTAAACGTACATTTACCAGTGGAATCCATTTTAACCGTGCCAGCCGAAGCGACTTCATTAATGATGTGCTAATTGATGGAAATCTGGTTGAAATGAATAACACACCCGGTTTCGATACTCCCATTTGGGCGCTAAATATTGAAAACCGCGGATTTACAGGTAGTGATAATACAAACTTCCTTTACGACCATCTTAAAGATAAAAATCAAAATATAACGATTACCAACAATTCCTTTTTAACACAATCTAAATATCAAAGTGGTGCTGCATTTATAATGGGGCCTATTAGGGGGCTAAATTATAGCCATAATCTTGTTGATGGTTTTACCCGATATCAAATACATAATTGCCCCCAGCCCGACGACTCCCTGTGTGAGGATTTCCGGTGGGGTTACGAGCCGCGTCCGGTTGTAGTTCTTTATGGAGCAAGGCTAACCGAAAATGTTAATAATATTTATGATGCCGTTGTAAATAACAACACCATACGAACCGGAACAAGTGGCTTTAGAATAAATGGAATGGTAAATGGTCATTTTGAAAAAAATGAAATTTACATGTATCCCGAAATTGAACTTCCTCCATTTTATAATAACAGAAACTATGAGCCTTTGAGCGACAGAAGTGCTATCAAAGTTTCAAGCGGACATGCCTGGGATGCTAAATACAAATCCCGCAATATCGATATCATAAACAACACCATTTACTGTAATAATGAAGATAACTGTGCTGCAATTCGAATTTTTCACGGCACCAATGTTAAGGTAGTCGGGAATAGCATATTCGACTTCACAAGCTATGGCATACAGCATGAAAGTAATATTACCTGGGCCGATGAGCATTATGTCGGTAAGATAATTATCACCGATAACTTCATGAGTACCACTAGGTATTTTCATGAATTAAGTACAGATAGAAAGTTATATTTTGGGTATTTATCTTCTTACAAGCATTTAGAATTAGATTATCTGATACCTCCTGCCGCTATCAGTTTTTCAAGGCTTGTACCATCAAATAAGTTGTACCAAATTCAAAATGAATCAATCATCATAGAAAATAACCGAATACAAAAAAAAGATACCGATACATTCCCCGTGTTTTTTGAAAATGGCGTTATTACTGAAAATTCAGGTCATGTAAGCTTTAAAAATTATAACGCTGAAATCTTTGACCTAAACAATTATTCAATTCACTCGAATCTTTACAATGAATTTATTTATGATAAGTTATTAATGGAGCTTTTGGCTCCTGATAATCAATTTTTATTTGGTGATTTTAATGGAAACGGAATAACTGATTTACTTAGAGTACCTATGCCGGGTATGGGTGCAGAACTTTGGTTTGGGGGAAATGGTACGTTTTTAGAAAATTACTCAGGAATTTGGTCAAGAGAACCAAACTATGGGCAATGGTATAAAGGGCGATTTACCCAAGCTGACATTAATGAAATTATGTCGGTACAACATTTAGACGATCAAAATTCAAAGTTAAGATTTTTCAAACCTCTCTTTTCAGAAGAAACAGAACGATGGTCTTTTGAGTTATCTAATTCTCAAGTTGTCTCAATAGGGCAATTTGATGAAATTAAGATAGCCGACTTCAACAGGAATGGATTTTCGGATATCGTATTTTTCGAATCCGACTCAAACCATTTTCATCTGTTTCTAAATGACGGCTCTGCTTATCCTAATCAACCTGAGACCATTCAAACAGCTAGCATCCAAATTAAAGAATTGATTCCGGGAGATTTTAGCGGCAATGGCTATGACGACCTCATTATTCAGGATCATAACGAGCAACTTTGGTTTCTTCATAATATTCCAGGTCAACTTGGGTTTGACTCACCAACTGCATTAAATGGAATTATCGAAGGAAGTCAATGGATAGCCGCAGATTTTAACGGTGATGGAAACACGGATTTATTAAGACCACCTCATAAAGACAGCTCGGATAACAGTTTATCTTCGAGGCTATGGCTTGGAACTGATTTAGTCGCGGGCAACACCACCAATTGGCAAAATTGGATATTGAACAACAAAAAAGGGCTATGGTTTAATGCACAACTATTTAATGATGAGCGGGCAGACTTAATCTTTTATGATCAAAACTCCGGTGAATTTCAGGCCTATCAAAACAATAGCATAACGCCTAATCCTACTTTTTATGAAGTAGAATTTACCGGGCTTGTTGAAGAACGCGAGCCCTTTGACGAGAATGTTTCATTTCAGTTATTCCAGAATTATCCCAACCCATTTAACAATTCAACCATTTTATCTTTTGTGATAGCCGAATCCGGCAATGTACAAATCGATTTATTTTCAGTAACAGGTCAACGTATCAGAAGAGTAACAAACGGACAGAGACAAGCGGGATATCATAGTATTTCTATTAATGCTGAAGGGTTGGCATCGGGTATGTATTTGTATAGGGCAATCTATAATGGGAAAGTCCAAACCGGTAAGATGATGTTGGTTAAATAGGCTTATGTGGTGATGTAAAAGTTGGTTTTGCAAAACAATCCCATATTTAATAGATTACTAATATGAGAAATATTGATTCCATAAAACAACAAATTCTACCTCTGCTAAAAAAATATGATATTAAAAAAGCAGGGATTTTTGGATCTGTAGCCCGTAAGGAATTAAACCCTCATGACCTGGATATTTTAGTAGAAATTAATAAAAAAATAAGTTTACTTGAATTTATAAGCCTCAAGCAGGAAATAGAAGATACCATTGGTCTTAAGGTAGATCTTGTTGAGTATAGTAGTATAAAAAGCACCTTGAAAGAAGCGATTTTATTAGAAGAAGTACCTCTTTTATGATGAAGAGAGAACTCATTTTCTCAATTGAATCTTCTCTATTGAATAAGCCATAAGGCTATAATTGTTTGCCAATGCCAGCGGCTTCGGTACTACCCAATAATTCTGAAACAAGTGCCGTCAGGCACGAATTGATATCATATCCACGGATTTCAATCCGTGGGCACAAGGTTTCAATGAGAACAACCCGTAGTCACTCGACTTGACGAAGATAAATCTAACCTGAATTATTCACGAAAGTACAAAATTTTTGGGTGAATAATCCGGGCTAAACACTCCATCAGAATTGTACTCTCTAAATAACAACCATTTGAAATGTCTCCTATTACCATAAACACAAAAGCCCGGTTGCCCGGGCTTTTGTTCCATCACTATTTAACACGGATTATTCACCAAAAAATTTTCTTGGTAGCAAGGCGAAGGTGGAAAATCAGCGGAAGGGTACCTGAGTACCCTGAGCATGACTTTTTCAACTTCAACGAAGCTAGCATGGAAATTTTGCAGAATTTAGACCACACCCAAATTTGACTGAGTGTGGCATTTTTCTAAATACAAAATTTTTAATAGTATAAGATTTAAATTTTATACTTTTGTGAATAATTCGGGTTAACCCCGAATGAGCTTACCCATTCGGTTTCCAACAGAATCTATGGCCGAGTACAAGACCGGCACCACCACCAGCGTAAGGAAGGTTGCAAACGTTAATCCCGATATAATGGCTATACCCATCGGGCCCCAGAATGCGGTACTATCCGACCCGATTTGGAAATTTGGATCCAGGTTCGCAAATAAGTTCACAAAGTCAATATTGATACCAAACGTTAATGGAACCAATCCCAAAATGGTTGTAAGTGCAGTCAAAAGTACCGGTCTGAAACGGATAACGCCCGCTCTTACAATAGCATCCTTCTTTTTCATACCGCTTTCAGTGAGCTGCTTTACATAATCGAGCAGTACCACATTATTCACACACACAATACCGGCAAGCGAAATCACCCCGATAAATGTCATTAATCCAAATGGCGTACGGCTAAGAATGAGACCCAAAAGTACACCAATCAAACTTAAACCTACAGCAAGCATAATGATTATGGGCGATATCACATTATTGAATTTCGCTAACATCACAAGGAAGATTAACGCAAATCCTACCAAAAGCGCTGTTGTTAAGAACCCAAACGCTTCTTCCTGATCGTCACTTTCTCCGGTGTATTCCATTGTATAACCAAGTGGCAAATCAGCGCGATATTCGGCTAAATATTCCTGAACAACACCTAACAACTGAGGTCCGCTGACACCCGGTGCCGCATCACCTTCAATTGTTGCGGTTCGGTTTAGATTTAAACGGGTGATAGTTCCCAATCCGGTTGCTTCTTCAAAATCTGCCACAGCCACCAGAGGTACTATAGTTCCGGTTTGAGTTACAATATTCAAGCTTTGAATACTTTCAAGGCTTTCGCGATCCTCCGGACGTAACCTCACGGTTATATCATATTCATCTTCCCCGTCTCTCCATTTGCTCGCATCCAAACCATTGTTGGCTATTCGTATGGTTTGTGCAATATCAGCAAGGCTAAGCCCAAAACGCGACGCACGCTCATAATCAACATTAACACGATATTCCGGCAGACTTCCGCTTACATTATTCCGCAAATCAACCAGTCCAACAATATCTCCGGAAGCCACACCATCGTTAAGTTTTTGGGTGATTTCTTCCGTAATCCTAACAATTTCATCGAAGTCATCACCGGATATTTCGATATTTACCGGCGCTCCGGTTGGCGGACCTTGTTCGGTTCCTTCAACTTTGATGATTATATCGGGTATATCACGAACAACTTCTCTTAACTTAGTAATTGTATTACTTGATGATTCTGCACGATCGCCATAATCAACCAGATTGATATCAATTCGTGATCTTTCCGGGCTTTGATTTCCTCCACCAAAAAATGGATCACCCGAAACCCCAACATTCGTCTGGATATTTTCGATATTTGCCTTCACTTTCGGGTCCTCTTCTATCAATCGATAAATACGATCCTGAACATCTTTGGCAATTTCGTTACTGGCATCAATATTCATCCCAATTGGGCCTTCGAGTGTTATTCGAATCTGAGCGGGGTCTGTCTCCGGAAAGAACTCAACGCCGGTTGGTGCAGCCGAAAATATCACAAAGATTGAAAAGAATACACC
This sequence comes from Balneolia bacterium, assembly GCA_003566635.1. Taxonomy (GTDB): domain Bacteria; phylum Bacteroidota; class Rhodothermia; order Balneolales; family Cyclonatronaceae; genus PXCK01. The sequence continues at coordinate 5,532 of PXCK01000138.1, forward strand.
CATAACAGAATTGAGTAATAATGCCCTGTTATCTGTAAGTATAAAATGTTTCTTTTTACTGAATGGAACTCCTATCAATCCAAATATCATCACTATAACCGGCAACGCAAGTATGGCAAACCATACATCGGCACCCAAACTTCCACTTAGTGAAACAAGGAATAAAATAAAGCTAAAGAAAAGAAAGATTATCAATCCCGCAATTACCGATACCCATGCACCGCGAATCATCGCCTCAATAAAGTGAATAAAGATCAATAGAATACCGAAAGCGGCTATACCTCCACCTAATGCAGCAATTACTACACCTGCCGGTGAAAATGTTGCGAATAGTCCACCAATTATAGCAATGATGGCACCTAATGCTAAGCTTCCCAAGGAAAGGATATTGCGGGTAAATGCAAAACGTACGGAATAATCTCGTGTCAACATCCAATCGAGAAATCGCTTGTAGCCTTTTAATACTGCAGGCATGGTTTCGCTATTGAAACGGAAGGAAACCGGCTTAATAATAAATTTATAGGTTAGTACAAAGAATAAAACAGCACCAAAACTTACTATCAAGATGTTGATATTTGCGGAACCCAAGCCAACTGCCACCAATACACCTAAAAAGATGAGCACAGATTTAGAAAAACGACTTCTTTTTTTCTTTTCATCTGTATCTAACCGTACCAAATAAGCAGTCAAAACGGGATATAAAACCAATGCTACAAATAGCGAACAGAGTAGTACAATTATGAGCGTCAACGGTAAATAACCCATAAACTGTCCGATTATTCCGGGCCAGAATGTCATTGGAATGAAAGCCGCCAACAATGTAGATGTTGCGGCTATTAGTGCAAACCCAACTTCATCTGTAGCTTTTTTGGCGGCATCAAACTTTTCATAACCCATCTCCCGGTAGCGGTAAATATTCTCAACAATTACAATGGAGTTATCTACCAACAGACCTAATGCAATAATCAAACTAAACAGAATGATAAAGTTTGCCGAGTATCCAAGACCGAATAGAACAATAAATCCGATAAATATGGAGAGCGGTACCGCTGTACCAACAAGAAGTGCATTTCTAATTCCAAGGAAAAATACCAATACGAGAATTACAAATAGCATCCCGCTAATTATGCTGTTTTCCAAGTCAGAGATAAGGCTAATTACGTCCTCACTTTGGTCTCCGGTAAGTACAACAGTTGTACCTTCAGGCATTTGAAAGTCTTCGACTGTTTCGATTATTTCGGAAACAGTTTCAATAATATTTACACCAGGTCTTTTCTTTACATTAAGACTAATTACCTGGCTGTCTCCAATCTCTGCATCGGGTACATCTACCAGTCTGCCGTTTTCTACAACTTTATAAGCTCTTAAACGCGCAAAACTTTCACGATCTTTAAATCCGAAAACTACCTCAGCTACATCCCTCATGTAAACCAAGCCCGGACCGCGCGGGCCATCTCCCATTGGGCGCGCTACAACTAAATCATTGATTTCATCCGGGTCGTTGAATTCACCACTTACCCGAATAAGGTAACTCATGTGATCAACATCTACCGTACCACCCGGAATAGTAAGGTTTTGATTTTGGATTGCCTGAACAAGTTGCCCTAAGGCAAGTCCGTAACCGTTAAGGGCGGCTAAATCTACATTTACCTGAACTTCACGCTCTACATTTCCAATCATTTCCACTTCACGTACCCCGCCGAGAGCTTCCACTTCTTCTTCAAGTCGCTCGGCAAGTTGTGTTAATCGGGAAAGCGGATAATCTGCCGATAGGTTAATGGTTACAAGCGGAATATCATCAATATCAATTTCTACAATGAACGGCTCTTCGGCATCGGGTGGTAAGTCGGGTTTTGCTAAGTCGACCCGCTCCCTAACTCGCTGACTTGCTTCATTTATAGGTACATCTAAATCAAATTCTACTACTATACTACTAAAGCTCTCAAACGTATTTGAACGAATGTCTTTTACGCCGTTAATGCCCTGTAACTGTCGCTCTAACGGTTGTGTTACCAGGGTTTCCATATCTCCGGGGCTGATACCCGGATAAACGGTATTAATAATAAAAATGGGTATTTCTATAGAAGGATTAGATTCTTTTGGTATAGACACATAACTAAAAATACCCGCTACAATCAAAATACCGGTCAGTACAATAATTACTGTACGGTTTTTAATGGTTAATTCTGTCAATTTCATAAAATTCCTGAACGTTTAAACGTTTCTTAATTTCGGGTGATGATTAGTTTGCCCTTAACTCGCTGGTATTCCGATTGGAAAGTACATTTACTCGATCACCGGAGTTTAAACTGTTGACTCCGATTGTTACAACCTCGTCGCCTTCCGATAAACCTGAAACAATTTGGATAAGACTACCACTTGCAGGTCCGGTTTCAACTTCTACCAACTGCGCAACCTTGTTTCCGTTTTGCTCCCTGGTAACAAATACACTCAACTGGTTTTCATCACGTATGATGGCAGTTCTCGGTATAATGACAGCATTTTCTATAGTTCTCCACTTAATACGAATATCGGCCACCATTTCCGGTTTGATTCTGTCTGCAGGGTTATTCAACTCAATTTCGATATCGTATGATCTGGTATCGGGGTCAATAACATTTCCCGCAAAAGAAATGCGGGAATCTATTTCGAATGGAGTCGATGTCCTGAAACGAACTGTTGCACTTGAGCCTTCACCAATATCGCCGGAAAAACGCTCAGGCACACCTGCTTTTACCCGAACCCTGTTCGTATTTACCACACGAACAACCGGCATTCCGGGGTTTATTAGTTCACCAACACGGGTAAAACGCTCTTCAACACGACCGGAAAACGGGGCTGCAATCTGAGCATCTTCAAGCATTTTTTCTGTCTGTTCTAATTGTGCTTTAGCCTGATCGCGGTGCGTTCTTGCTGCATCAAAGTCTTGCGTACTTATAATAGAGTCTGCATGTAGTCTTGAAAGTCGATTGTAGGTGTCTTCGGCCAGATTAAATGCAGCCCGGGCGGCATTTACATTGGTTTGTATTTGGCGGTCGTCTACCGAAGCTATGGTTTCACCCCTATTTATGGTTTGACCCCTATCAACAATACTAAGAATTCTGCCGGAAACTTCAGCAGATATGGTTGCATCTTCAATTGCTTCCACCACGCCGGATACTCGAATGAAATCTTCAAAAGAAGATGGGTCTATTGTTACCGTCTCAACCGGAACGATACGTACACGTTCTTCTGCGTTGTCGTTTTCCTGTAATTCACCGTTTTCACAAGCAACTAGAATACCACTTGTAATAACGATTAAAAATAATGTTCGTAATACTTTCATAAGTTCGATTAATTAAGAATTGGTTTACCGATAGCTCTATCGTAATTGCTCAGTGCAGTAAGGTAATCGTGCACAGCTGATAAATAATTTAGTTTACTTTGGTCGAGTAAGGCAGAGGCTTGCCGTTCTTCCAAGGGGGTCCCTATACCTTCTCTAAGCCTTGTTAGAGCAAATTCATAGTTAAGTTCTGCTTGTTCGAGATTTCTTTCTTGACTCATTATCCTGCGGTACGCATTTTCGAGTCTGCGTACAGCTTCGTCAATTTCCAGATATAATGCATTTTCAATCAACTCCCGATCTATTTTAGCTTGTTTTATTTCAAGACGGTTTTGTTGCATTTGAGAACTTGTTCTCAAACCATCAAAAATATTCCAGTTTAGCTGAATTCCTACAGCAACACTTGGACTCCAGTAAGCATCATCAAAAAAGCCGCGTGAACTGGATGTAAAGGTAAAATCTTGTCCCGGGACTTGCATTACAGATACACGATTATCAGGAATTTGCCCCACATAGGCTGCATTTAAAAATGCATTTACAACGGGGAAATATCCTGAACGGGTAATACCTCTTTGCACATTTAACAGATCAATAAAATCATTAGCCTGATTCAAGTCCAACCGTTGCTGAAGTGCAAGTTCGTATGCTTGTTCTGCATTTAGCAAATCAACCATCCGGGATTCGTCCATTTCTAACTCACCTAATAATGTTAAATCAGTTTGAACGGGTATGCCAAGTTGTAGGGCTAGATTCTTTACAGCCAGTTGGGCCTGGTTTTCGGCTGAGATTAAGTTAGTTTCTAAATTTACCAGTTCGACTTCTGCCGACACTCTGTCAAATTTAGACAATACCCCGGCATCAACTGCCCTGCGGGTTTCTTCAACAGTTCGATCAAGTCGACTAACACTTTCCCGAAGCACTCTTTTTTGTTCTTGTGCTAGTAATGCACCATAAAATGATGTTTGAATGTTATCTACGACTTGCTGCCTGTCAATTTCAAGTTGATCTACATTAATTTGACGGAGTTGACGTGCGCCTCTTATTGCTGCAAAAGCAGCTCCATTATAAATAGCCTGGGTAATTCCAACCCCAACATTTGCCTGATTCTCTACACCAAAGGGATTATCATCATCAAATCCGGGTGGAGTTAAACCGGCATCCTCATAACCCTGTCTTTGCCTTTCGAGAAATTCGTCGAAATCTATGGGCGAAGTTGTTGGATCACCGTCGGTTCTGGCTCTTTCATTAAATGCCAGCCACTCAATTGCTCCAAATGCCTGAAAAAATCCACCTGCATCAGAACCCGCAAATGGGTTAGGGGTACGTATATTTCTTGTGTATGAAGCTGAAACACCAACTTGGGGATAAACTGCCGCATAGGCTTCACGAATTTGAGCATTTGCCTGCTCAATATCGAGTACACCTTTTCTTAACAAATGGTTGTTCACCAATGCAAGTTGAACAGCTTCTTCAATCGTAATACTAATTTCGGATGGGAACTCAGCTTGTTGGGCTTTCAAACCCGAACTGAATGCCATAGAGAGTATTGTTAATAATATTAATGATATAATTGCACGAAGCATTTTTGATGAATTTTAGTTTAATCGGAAAAAAGTTTTGTGTGTATTCTACGATTTACAATTTATTTGTTTCAATAAATATTGACCGTTGGTCATTTTTGTGGAATCAGTGCCCGCTCAAAAAACATAGCAAAGGATTCAAATAGCCGTTTTAGCTCAAACTCGTCGCCCTGAACCATAGATGCTGTATGTATTCCCATTTCATGGAGAGCCGATAATTGTATCAACCCTCTGTATGAGCCCATAATTTGAATGGCAACATCATGGGGACTTAAACAGCTGTCTATACTTCCGTCTTGAATACCAATCTGTACATACCGTTTTATAAGATTCACAAGCTCATCCCCCATTTCATTGCTTTCCTTAAAACTTACCGTATCCTTTACATCGGCCAACACATCAAGACCAATTGTATCAAAATAAATCATCATTTTAAAGAAATGAGGATATATATCGGCAAATTCGAAAAGTATTTTTCCCATTTGCCTTATCAACTGCAAACCGGTCATTTCTTTGGAAAGTTGCCCGGCCAGCCTATCGTGTAAGAGTTTAAAACCTCGGTTTGCAACACCTAGTGATAGCTCGGTTTTATTTCGGAAATAAAGATAAAGCGTGCCTTTACTGAGCTCAGCAGCAGCAGCAACATCATCCATACGGATAGCATCTATACCTTTTTCTTTAAGGATAGATTCTGTGGCGTCTAAGATTGCGTTACGCCTTTGCAATTTTTCTTTTTCTTTACGAGAGAGTGCCTTCAAAATAATAAATTATGACTGACGGTCATTTTGTGACTAAAGTTATAGACATTTTCAATGGCAGCAAAATCTTATTTTTGAAGATACCGTTCCAAGAGTGTGTTTTTTTTACCACAAAGTTACATGGGGCCTTTCGGTAGACAGACAGCCACATGGTTTTTGGAAGATTTTTATTTTTTAAGGTGCTAGAATGTTATTGTTTGTACAATTCCTATTTTTTTACCTGATTAATCAACGCTCAATTATAGTTATTCATTAATTTAAATGAACCGACCCTGAATCAGATTTACTTTATAAATTATTTTCCAGATTTATCTGTCGAATACCTAGCATTATGATAGAGCTTATTTAACTTCGTGAAGTAATCTGCGCCTGCCTCCCAACAGGGAGGCTAATCTGTGAGAATCTGCTTAATCAGTGGTAATTTTCTAAAGGGTAAATGAGGTCAACATTCATTAAATATATAAAACTCTAAATAATTGTTTTATAGAGTGTGCAAACATGATTCAATAATCGGCTGCTCCGCAGTATATACTTTAGATATAGGTAATTAGTCTAGTGTTACTTTTTCTAGATAAAAAGTAACCAAAAATCACGGCTGTATTTAAATAGAGGGAAAGCTGTTGCGCCACAGCGGAAATAATCAAAGTTCCATTCCCCTTAAAGCCAATTCAATATCAGTACACGGAGTGATTATTTCTGATCGCTGTGTCACCCGAGCTTTCTTTTTCCTCTATTTAAATAAGGCCGATTAGTATCTCCTTAACTTGTACATGAATGTATTTCAAAAGCTTTTCCTACAAAAACTAATCAACGGTTATATTGGCATGGTTCTTTTTTTTAGAGACTGCAGAATTGTATACATGTCTCATTGCATAAAAATAGAAAACTATCATATGAAAAAATTCACTAATTGGATATTTCCCAAAAAAGTGTTTTCTGACAGCACTTCAAAATAAAAAACTCCCGAGTTTTTTTATGTCTTAGCGTGCCACCGACAAACCCGGGCACGTTTGCGAGAAATAAAAAAGGTGTACCCAATCAAAGCCGGGCACACCTTTTAAAAATCAAAAATAAAACTACTTATTTAATTAAAAGCATTTTTCGGGTTAAGACCGTATCACCAAATTTTAACCTGTACAAATAAGTACCACTAGCCAAACTTTCTGCATTAAACATTACAGAATGTTGACCTGCTGACATCTGCTCATTTACTAAATTTGCTACTAGCTGACCATTTAAGTTATAAACAGACAAGGTCGCAAAACCCGCATCAGGCAAGGTGAACGAAATAGCCGTTGTAGGGTTAAATGGATTTGGATAGTTTTGAGAAAGTGCAAAAGCAATCGGCACCTCATCGGGATTAATAGAAGTAGCGGTGTTCAAGACAAACTCACCCCTCGTTGGCCATTCACTTTCTGTAAATTCGCTTTCAGCCCTTACTCTCCAGTAATAGGTCCCGTTATTCTCTAATGTTATGGTGTGTGAGTTATCATCTACAACCAAATCATGAATCATATCAGTAGATGTGAAATATGGTTGAGTTGAAACCTGCAATTTATAGGTTTCTGCAAAATCTATTTCACTCCACTCAAAAGTAACAGAAGAGTTAGAAACTTCTTCACCATTTATTGGAAATACAAGTTCAGGAGAAGCTAATTCCATTATCATGGTTGTAAATGAAAATGGCGCACTCCAATCAGATTCAAGTTCTTCAGCATCGTTATGAGATCTTACTCTCCAAAAATAGGTTTCGTTTTGGTTAAGTTGATCAACTACATAATTCACTGATGTAGTATTATTTACTGAAATCAAATCATCACTGAAAGATTCACTTGTTGATAGTTGTAATGAGTAGGAGCTTGCATTCTCGGCCTCACTCCATTCAAGCATAGGCTCCAAGACTACATCGGTTGCATTATCAGCAGGGGAAGTCAACTCCGGAACTCTTGGAGCGACATCGGGTATTAGTGGTATCATAGTTGATTGCCACACAGTACGACTACCATCTTGTTGCACAAAAATTGCCAATTGCAAGTTTTCAACTACCCAACTGCTTTCGATATTCCCAGACAAGGTGAAACTCTGTTCTCCATTTTCCGGCAAATTAACAAGAACTCCGGTTGCACTTGGCAACATATCTCTGTGAACAAACTCCTGGCGATTAGAACCATTAGGAGCATTATAAGCAATATCCATTTCAACCACAGCAGTACGAAGTCTTAATCCTTGTGGTGGCACAGATCCACTGGTATGTGCAACCGTTACTTCAACCGAAAATTGGTTCCCGTCTATTTCAGGTTCACCGGTAATTTGAATTTGTGCAGATGAGTTCATACGGTTTTGAACAGCATTAATCCAACCTGCAGCTCCTCCACCAGTAACTACCCCATCAACCACACCAGAAGGAGCAGAGGTTATATTCCCATAAAAACTTCTTCTCGCATTAACAGGACCAGGGTTTTCCCAATGAAATACACAACCTGGCGATGGCCATGATACAGGATATTTAATTACTGTTACTCTATCAGCATGTTCGTATGAATTGAGCCAATTCATTAGTGCCTGATTTGCCGGGCGACAAGGTGGGCATGTTGTACTGGTAAAAATCTCCACCAATACATTACGATCATCATTAGCACGAATATCATCCGTGAATAGTAGTTGCATTAATAAAGCTGCAACGATAAGGCTAAGTATTTTTTTCATGATTGTTAAGGTTACTTAGAGGTTAAAAGATACTCACAAGGCTAAATCGAAAGCCTTCAAAAGCGTTTACTACCCGACATACACCATTTGTACAAACAGTTCCACCGCGCTCATATCCATATCCGGCAGAGACAGTGTGACTATTTCCAATTCTGTACGATCCTTCCAGAAAAAACCAATTTTTCCTGCCACTTGGATCGTCATCAGAAGTGGAAAGTTCATATCTGCCCGCAATAGAGAAAAGAGGCGATCTGGAGATTTGCAGGGTGATAAGTTGGTTATATACATCGGCCCGATCAACATAATTTCCATCATACTCTAGCTGATGTTCGCTAATTAGCTTAACTGACCAAATGGGTGTAAGAGAATAATTTAATTCAGCCATAAAATTATGATGCCTTAAAGCAAAAGAAAGGTCAGGCGCCAAGGTTTCATAGCTGTAACGATTACGATAATTATAGGCAACTTTTAGCGATGAAATAAAATCCGGGAAGAGATATTCAACATCTACATAAAACTCTACAAAAGGGTTTCTCTTTCTGTTTGTTGATGGTAGCCATGAACTCCCAATTTCATCACGGCTTACTTCAAATGTTTCCATATCGAGATTATAGCCAAAATGCCTGCTTGCCCATGCAACGCTTGTATTCATCATTAGGCGGCTATCCAGATTTATAAAAGCATCGAGAAAAAAACCGGTTTCATCATTAAAATTTACCAGATATGGCTCTCTGCTCATCAACGTATAGCTATGTTGCTTGTGTACAACGGGAGGATTCTGAAACGGCATCATACGTGTTGTGCGCAAAAAGTTGAAATCATTTAGCGGATCAACAATGTCATAACGATAATCCTTGTACTCCAATGTTACAGCGTAGCCTCTGCCCGAATGCGACAATGAGGCGTACAGAGCACCACCATTGGTATTAACAGTATCCATCATTTCATACACTTCATTGAATTTATGCGCATAGCCTACATTTAAATCAAAGGACGAAAGGCGGAGGCGCATATAGGCTTCCGGTGTGTGAGAGTTTACCTGCGTACTGTCACTAAAACCGGGGTTAAAAGGATAATCGGGAACTTGAGAAATAGTCCGTACAAAGCTACCACCTAGTCTAAATTGTCGTGATGGCGACCATTCTACGTTTGCCGCACGAATAGAGTGGCGCTCGCGGTGTGGAACAAAATCTTCGAAAGTAAGTTGCTCCAAATAACTAATCTCACCACCAACTACAGTAAATTTCAATGGTCCGGTTGAATATTCGGCTAAAAGCCCATCTAAACCGGTATCGTAACGTATTACCTTGTCTTCAAACAAGTTAAAAGCCAACCCTCTGTTAAATATTCCAAATAAGTCACCGGCTCTAAGCCTCAATCCATCTCTTTGATACTGCAAGTATCGTTTGGTAATTCCTTGAACATCCGGGCCAAACTCTGCTTGTTTTCTAACTTCGTAACGAAAACCAAGAGTTAATCCGTCAAGACGCAAACGAACGTCCGTAAAGTTTTCGAAGTATTCTTTATCCTCTTTACCAAAAATTCCACGCTCAGTACCAATACCATACTGAGATGTGTTAGTTACAGATGTGCTAACCTGTTGAGCAACAGAATTTTTTATTAAAGCCGGCATAAAGAGAATAACTGCTATGCAAAAAATAACAGACTTAAGTAGAGCATTAAAAGCTAAACGCATTATTCAGAAACTAAGAGAGATTGAACTTTTTCTTTTATTTTTAACTCATCGCCTGGTAAGAAACCGGTGTCAACTTGTACTATATTTCCTTCAGTATCTACCATTAACGCATAGGGTAATGTACGCCCATTAAGCTGTTCAAAAACCTGTTCACCGGGATCGTATAAAACCGGGAAATTATATCCTTGCGAATTAATATATCCTCTCACCCTCGCTACACTATTTTGATCGTCGATATTTATGGCTAACAGAGTAAATCCGTCATCTTTATAATCGTTGTAAATATTGTTTAGCAATCTCATTTTATGTAAGCAAGGCTGACACCATAATGCCCAAAAAGTAATGTAAACAGGCCCCTTATCTGTAAAGTCGTTTAAAGAAACCTCGTTACCATCTAAGTCTTCCAAAGTAAAGCTTACTGGTCCCGATTGCGCAAAAGCACTATATCCAAATGTAGTAAATACAAGTATATATAAAAATAGCAAAAGGTGTTTCATTTTTAAGTTTAGATTGATTATTAGCTCGTGATTATTTTAGTAATTTTTTTACAATAATCACAGCGTTTATTTACAAAAGAGGGAGGTTTTTATTTTGAGGTGCTAGGTAAAATAATTTTTAATTCTAAAAAAGAAGAAATCCTTGTCTTTAACGCCTTGGTTGTTTCGGATGAAGGTGTTTATTTTTTTGTTGGTTGCCTC
>PXCK01000088.1 GCA_003566635.1 Balneolia bacterium
CCGAAAGTGGAAACAACGATATAACGGTGCCAATATTGATTGATTTGCTTAATGAACGTGTAATAATATCATATTCAAAGATATCATCAATCATTTTAATCAACCGAAATTTCGGTAAAAACTGAAGCTGAACAGATAGATTTTTCAATGTATGGTCGGTGCGTTGCCCCGTTGCACCCACGATGAATACTTCATCGATTCCCTTTTCAAGTGCCAGATTTAGGGCTTTCTCCAGATCGTTGGTTTCCTGGTCAGCATCAGAAATGATGACGCTGTTTACACCCTCTGAAGCATCAAAACTATCCATATCTCCGGTAATGTAATCGGGTTGGATGCCATACTGCAAAGCGGTTTTTGCGCCTCCATCTGCTGCAATGATTACATCACAAGATTCGGCAAATTTTTTGAAGTCGGTTTCGTTCAACGGCTTTCCGTTACAAACAACAAGTGCAGTCATTTTATCAATTAGGATTTACCGAATAACACTAATAAAATTGCTACCGAAAACAGAATCATCCATAAAAACCAGGGGCCGGATAATACCACGGTTATCACCCCACCCACAATACACGCACCGGCAAGTACACTGCTTTGCAGACCTTCGAGGGGTTTTTCGTTCGTACGTTCGTTAACTACTTCTTCGAAATACCGTAGTCCGTCGGCTGTAATTTTAGGCAGTCTTACAATCATATCAACTAATTCCGGCACACCTCTCACCAACTCCTTGCTAAGGTTTTGAAGGCTGAACTGTTCCTCAAAAATTTTATTGATGTGATAACGAGACACTTCGGGTACGCTCAACTTTGGATTAAGAAGTAAACCAACACCTTCAAAAGTTACAAGTGCTTTTACCATGAGCGTCATTTCAACGGGGAAGAAAACCCGGTGGCGGGCGCCAATCCCCAGCGATTGGATAATCATCTTGCCCATACTAAAGTTACCGTGTTGCCCTTGTTGATAAAAACGACGAAGCAAATCAGTTACAGAGCGACGAAACTGATGAATATTCCCACCTTTTCCAATACGCGCCATAGCCGTTAAATACCGGGCTGCGCCATCAATATCACCTACCACCAAGGCATGGAAATAATACAACATTTGGCGACGCGTCTTTTCCTCAAAACGACCAACCATGCCAAGATCTATAAACCCGACCTTGCCATTTTTTAGAATCATAAGGTTACCGGGATGAAGGTCGGCATGGAAAAACCCATCCTTATATAACATTCTGATAATACCGGAAGCTCCGTTATCAATCAGTTTTTCACGTTCATCTTGGGTAAGTTCATTGGTGCGCGGGTCGCCGGGTTTGAAACCATCCAGCAATTCCATCACCATCATATTTTCATTGCTGTAATTGCGATAGATTTTTGGAAAAACGATATCCGGGCTATCGGCAAAGTTCACTGCAAAGGTTTCGGCATTATCGGCTTCATTCACCAAATCGACTTCCTTAGCGGTGTAGCGGCAAAATTCATCGATAAGTAATCGAGGTTGATATTGAGGAATGATGATTTCCAGAAAATAGCCCAAAAGTTTCAGAAGGTTAATATCCGTGAGAATCGTATCCCGAATGCCGGGTTTCACGACTTTTAAGACCACTTTTTCGCCATCTATGGTTCGGGCAACGTGGGTTTGGGCAATGGAGGCTGAACCGAGCGGCTCCGGGTCGATAAACAGAAAAACGTCATCAAGCGGACGATCGAGATTGTAACTTATAAGTTCCTCCATCACCTCGTAGGGCACTTCAGGAAGGCGATCTAGTAAGTTAGTGAGTTCTTTTGTTACAGTTTTGGGGAGTACATCTTCCCTAAGTGCGAGGATTTGACCGAGTTTTATGTATGTGGGTCCCAGGTACTCAAGTCGCTTGCGAAGCTGAACGGGAAACGTCTCGTTGCGGACATCTTTCAGTAAAAAGGGTCTAATGATAAAAGCCCAAAATCGACTCCACATGGAACGAAGTCCTTTTTTCCGTTCTCTTGGCAAGGCATTTACGAAAGCGACTACACCACCAAATAATAGGCCCAAGACGTGGCGTTGAATTTGGAAATAGCGACGAAAAACACCTTTATAGGGCGCTAAAGGATCGATTTTATAGGGTGATTTTTTCTTGCCTTCGCGGTGTGCTTTTGCTTGCGCCTTAAGCTCTTCTATATAATCTTCATCAGCGGGCGGCTTTGCTTGCCCGTTGGTTTCTTGTTGTACTGTTTTTTTGTGGATGTCTTCCAAAACGAGTAGAGCGAATATTCATGAAGATTAGTTATTTAGGGAATATACACCTGATTTTTATGTTTTCCTTGAATGATGAAAATTCTGGTGAGAGGTAGTTATGTTGTGGCTTCTTTTTTGATTAATTGATAAGGCAGGCTTTATACCTGTTTACCGCGGAACTCGTCCCGTTTTACTGCAGAACTTGTCTCGATTTACCGCTGATTACTCAGATTTGCCCAGATTATCGCAGATTAATTTTCTTTCCTCGCAATAGACAGCTAATAGAAACCACAAAGATCACAACGATGGCACAACGATCACAGCAAGTCTATGTTATTCCAAGCGGGCGTTGTGTTCTTAGTGCATTCGTTGTGTACGTTGTAGTTAACAAGCCTTTTCTCAATGGGTGCGTCTTTGCCTACCACTGAACTTGTCAGGTTTACCGCAGATTACTCAGATTTTAACAGAGGGCCGCAGATTAATCTCCTTCGAATGAGACAAGCCTACCTTGCAATAGACAGCTAACAGAAACCACAAAGATCACAACAATGGCACAACGATCACAGCAAGTCTATGTTATTCCAAGCGGGCGTTGTGTTCTTAGTGCATTCGTTGTGTTCGTTGTGGTTAACAAGCCTTTTATCAATGGGTACGTTTTTGCCTGATGCGGAACTTGTCCTGGTTTACCGGGATTATTTTTCTTCAAATTAGTGGGTTGGCACATATCAGCAGAGTGCATTAATTATCCTTAACCATCTACCCTAATCAACAAGTAGAAGGCAAAAAAATACCCGACTGGTCAGAGTCGGGTATTTTAGGGTCATGATTATTTATATGGGATATTTAAGGGATATAATCATATAGATATGAATGCTTTTTTAACACATCTGTTTTTCTGAGCGTTCACTTCAAATTGAAAATTTATTCAGCAGGCGGTAGTAATACACTATCAATAACGTGAATTACACCATTTGTGCCATCGATATCGGCAATTTCTACCGTTGCGCTCCCATTAACCGTAACCGTTGTACCACTAACATTTATAGTTACAGGATCACCATTTGCAGCATTTACTACTTGGTCACCCGGCGATAAATCGGTTGATAGGGCACGAGTTGGGATTACGTGGTAGAGAAGAATATTTGTGATTTCTTCCGGAGTTAATGTAGGAATCACATCATCAATTGCTGCGAATGCGTCATTAGTAGGCGCAAATACAGTAAATGGACCTTCATTCTGGAGCGTCTCCACTAAATCCATAGCCGCTACTGTTTCCACCAACGTATCCAGGAAAAATCTTTTTGATGCATTATCTACTACATCTCCGAAAACATCCGGAAGGATTACAGTATCTATAGCATGAATAACACCGTTTGAAGCTTCAATATCAGCTGAAATCACAGAAGCTGCATTATTTACCGTAACACCTCCACCGTTTGCAATCACAAAAATGTCTTCGCCGGTCAACGAAGCTACAGCTTGCTCAGCCTCTAATTGATTAGAGAAAACTTCTGCTCCCAATACATGGTACTGAAGTACTTCTGCTAACTGCTCATTTGTCAAAGACTCTAAAAGCCCGGCAGGTAGAGCTTCAAATGCTGCATTTGTTGGAGCGAATACGGTGAAAGGACCTTCTGATGATAGAGCACCATCAAGCCCGGCTTGTACCACAGCATCAACTAATATTGAAAAATCGTCATTTCCGGCAGCTACATCAACGATTGTTTCATCTAAATCGGGTGAGATTGGGGTTTCGCTATCATCACATGCCGTCAAGGTGAATGCTAATAATGTAATAGCTAATAATGGGGTTAAAATATACTTTTTCATAGTTAATTATGACTTAGGTTATTGTTTTCTTGAGAATAGTTACCTTTTTTAATGGAATCTGAGTGAAAAAAATTCCAATCGGTTTACTTTTTAAACACGTAAAAAATATTGAGTAACCAGGAGCCCGGTGAAAAATTTGGAGGAGAGGGGTGATTGTTTTGGTAAATAAAAATGACTAAACCGGATTATTCATGGTTCATCAGGTAGCAATTGTCTTTTGAAGGCTAAACCGCTTCTGGAACGCCTCCAGAACCGGAATCAATGTCTTGGTCTCAGCGGTATTTCCCTCAAAAAGCTGATAACCCACCGGATATCCCTGAGCTGTAACTAGCAGTCCAATCAGAATTTGAGGGTGGCTGTGTTTACCGTCTTTAGAAAAACCACTCACACGGAAATCATCCTCGCTAGAAGCTTCGAAATACAGGCTCGTCATATCGTAAAAAACCACGGCAATTCGACCGCCGGATATGCGAGTTGTATGAGCAAAAGTGAGATCTTCAATGCGTGTTTTAAGCTCAGATGACAACTCGTCCAAGAATCGGTAGATGGTGTATACACTCACATCCAAATTTAAGTGCCGGTTAAAGTAGTGTGTCGTCTTAAGCTTGCTTCCAGGATAGACTAACCGACACAAAACCAATGCTTTAAAATAAGCGCATGACCCATCATCCGGATACCCGATATGTTGATAAATATCTCCTAAAACCTGCTCGGGGCCAACCTGTCGAAAATCACCGCCACTGAGCTGGTTGACGAAGTTCTCTACAACCAAATCATCATGCTCGGCGAATACCCTGCATGTGCTCAATCTGCGTTTTTGCCAGCATCATGAGTAGCTCTTCTTCCCGTGAAGAGTTGGCTATTCCTACTGTTTTTAGTACACGGTTAGAGCGGTTAACTTTCTGGCATATTTGAACACTAACCGATCCACTCCGATTCTTATTTTTGCGAATAAACATGCCTAAATGTAGCCCGCATGACCAAAATTCGAAAATTATTTCTTCTAAACTATTATTTTTTATACATCAAAATTTGAAGACACGACGACATGCACAAAACAGGAATAATGGTAACAAAAAAGCCTTGCAAGTCAATAACTTACAAGGCTCTGTGTGCCCTGGACTGGACTCGAACCAGCACGCCGTTTCCAGCACTACCCCCTCAAGATAGCGTGTCTACCAATTTCACCACCAGGGCTTTGGGGATTGCAAATATACGAAGTAAATGCACTCTTATTCAATATCATTTATTTTCGGCTGGAAATAGCTCGTCGAATCGTTTTGCTGCTCTATCGTACAATTTATCACACGTTTCCGGTAGGATGGGCCCATCCCATTTAAATACTCTGTTGCCGGTTTGGTAGTATTCGGGCAGGTGGTTCAGCAGCTCGGTTGTTCCGCCTTTTTTATCCTTCGCACCAAAAACAACCCTGCCTACTCCGTGTAAAAGCAAGGTGCCAAAACACATAATGCACGGTTCCAATGTGGTATAGCAGATCATTTCGGGGGCTCTTTGCCATAATTGGATCGGAACCTGTTTTAAGGCTTCAATTTCGGCATGCCGACCGGGGTGAAAATCCGGAACCAGAAGGGCGTTGGGGCCTTCGGCTATGATTTCATCATCCAAAACAATGAGCGCACCTACGGGCAAATTCCCGGCTTTTTCTGAATCGAGTGCAAGCTGAACCGCCCGCTCCATAAACTCTTTATCTTTTGAGGTATCGAATCCCATCATCTGTTAAAATAATCACTTAATGCTTGTGACATTTCTTCGCTTGATGCTTTCAGATCATTTATTACCATACCCCGCTCCAACAATACAATCCGATCACATATATCCGTAACGTGTGCCAAATCGTGACTGGATATCAGAAAGGTAGTGCTGTTATCCTTCAGTTCATTCATTATTATGGTTTTCAGACGATTCTGAGAAGTTGGATCTAAATTCTCGAAGGGTTCATCCAATATCACAACTTGTGGATTTCCTAAAAACGCTGCTGCTATGCCCACTTTTTTAATATTTCCCTTTGATAAATCCCGTATGTATTTCTTTATTCCGCGAATTTCTCCGTTGAATAAAAACTCATATTTATCAAGGTGCTTGCTCAGGTCTTCGTCAGATAACCCATAAATTTTAACCAGCGTGTTGAAATATTCATCGGGGGTTAAAAAGGTGAGAAGCATGTGTTCGTCTAAATATGAACCGACAATCTTTTTCCAGCTCTCATGTTCAGCTACGTTCATTTCGGCAATTTCAACCTTGCCTTCACTTGCGGGAATGAGGTCGAGTATCAAACGGAAAAGGGTCGTTTTTCCTGCGCCGTTATTCCCGACCAACCCGAAGCACTGACCTTTGGGAATATCCAATTCAGGGACGCTTAAAACGGTGTCTGAACCGTATTTTTTTTCAAGATTATTGATTGAAATCATATTTCACTTCTAAATGATGCAGCAACGCGGTATCTGTTTCGATGTAATCGTCGGGCTGAAAGTTCTAAAAGTCTGTCGTTGAAAGCTATAGCAATCACCGATAAAATAGTTAGCACAGCCAATCCGGTTGCGGGGTTAAAGAAAAACGCCAGAGGCAGATAAATGGCATAGGGTATAAATAAATAGGGAATCATGATAAGAAACTGTGCAACGCCTACACCCTCGTAATTAAAAAATACACTTTTGTTGATGTCCATTGGCTTTGGTTCCCATAGCGCAATAAACATAATAGCATGAATACCAATACCAACATTATATAGAAAACCAACGGTATGCAGGGCTGCTATTTCCAAACCATAATAGGCGTACGGTAATGAAACCAGATAAAACAGAGCTGAGATAGCAACAAAAAGCAACCATTTACCTCTTAAAATGGCTTTAATTCCACCGTGGCGATTCAGATAAAAATCGAAATTGGCAGAGTTCCAGCTTATCAATAATTGGCCATACTGAATGAAAAATGCTCCTGATATGAAAATTCCGAGGAAGAGCATAAATGCATAAATATCCTGCCACGATTGTGCAAATGAATCGAGCCTGGGATAAAAGAACAGTCCATACAAGAGTGTGACAATTGAAATGATAAAGTAGCTGCGACTTTTCTTATGTCTTAAAATTAATCGCAATTCGGTTTCTGCCAGCTCACCGGCTAATCCAAATCTTGAAAATAAACCGGTAAATCCACTTGATAAATCAATAAACCCGGAAGCTTTTTCATCACTTAAGTACGCATTTTGGGAATAGTTTCTAAGGTTCAGGAAATAGAAAAATGAACCCGTGATCAATGTGCCAAGCAGGGGCCAAACAGAGGTTAAGGTAGCATCAAAAAATGGACGCGTATATTCACCCAAAATGAAGATGTTGAAATAGGCAAGAGCAAAAAACGCAAGTACAACCACAGGAAATAAAATATTGAGCCAATTTTTTCTCAAACTGATATGACGCACCCACAAAATGAACCAATGAAGCGTAATACTTATCAAAAACAGGGTGAATAAAAAGCTGAAAGCAGCTGCAATTCCGTACTCAGGTGCTATTTTGTTGAAACTTAGAGGGGTGAACAGAACAGGAAATACTAAGGTAAAAGGGGATAGGAGAGATTTATTCAGGAGATAATGAATGATGGTTTTTTTGTTGATGGGAAGGTGCAACCAGGAAACTAAATCGAAAGTAGGTCTTTTTTGGAGAAAAAAACGATAGAGGATTTCAAACATGAAAACGAAAACAAGCATGGTGTTGAGAAAAGGAATGGCGTTTTCAGGTCCGACTGCACGATCTAATATTGGACTTAAAAATACAGCAATCAACAACACATAAATGGTTATAAAAAGTAGAAAGCCAAGTGCTGCCAGTCCTGAAATTATATTCCTGCCCAGAGATATTGATCGCCATGCTTTAAGGATGGCCATTTGTGTAAAAACACGAAACATAGAATGGTTTTATGGTTGATTTATTGGTGCAAAATAACGCTGATGAGCTTATGAACAAAAGGTAAGGTTTATAATCGTGTTTTGTCTAATATTGAATGGGCATGCGTGTACTTTTTGTGGAAAACAACCAAGCATTTGACTCGGCTAAAGCGTTGATTGGACCTGCTTATAAAAAGACAGCCCCGCACATGGGCGAGGCTGTAGTAGATACATCGGCTCCAGAGTATGAAACCGTGTTCTTTGTAGATGCAAGATAAAAAAATTCTTTGACTTTTTTACGCTCTCACCCCGGTCATCTCCCAAATTACCTACGATATCGACTGCTATAACCTCTATGGGATAGGGTTTACTCTGCAACAAAAGATAAGTACGCTATTCTGAATCCCCACTAAATCCTAATTATCATGCTCTCGATTTATCCCGAATTATTCACGAAAACATAAAATTTGAATCTCACCGACTACTTTCGATAGCGCTCCAGTAGGTTCAGACATTCGTTAAGCGGAGTCGTTTTGTTTTCTCTGATTCTCCCGGTTGCCTGCTTCCATTCTTCGTCAATACGCTCACTTTCCCAAAAATCTGAAACCAATAATTGCTCGGTCATTCTTCTTGTCCATTGAACAAACTGCTCATTTCGGATGGTATTAAATAAGCCTTTCGATTTTAGATGATTGGTGTATTCATTGATATGCGTCCAAACTTCAGGAACCCCATTTCCGGTTAAGGCGCTACATAGCAGAACATCTGTTGTAAGAGAATCGAACTTAGGTTTAAGAAAGTGAAGGGCCGTTTTTAGATCGTTTTGGGCAACTTTGGCTTTTTGGAGCAAATCACCGTCGGCTTTGTTTACCAATATAAGATCGGCAATTTCCATGATGCCCCTTTTTATTCCCTGTAGGGAATCTCCTCCGGCCGGGAGCATGAGCATCAGAAAAAAATCTACCATAGTAGATACTTCATACTCGCTTTGTCCCACACCTACAGTTTCAATCAGGATAACATCATAGCCGGCAGCCTCACACAGCAGAATGCTTTCCCGTGTTTTTCGGCTAACTCCACCAAGAGTTCCGCCGGTTGGTGATGGACGAATAAAAACTTCCACCTTTCGACTCAATTCCTGCATGCGGGTTTTGTCACCGAGTATACTTCCCCCCGTATAGGGGCTGCTTGGATCAACGGCCAGCACGGCCACTTTGTGACCTTCGTCAACCAAGTAATTGCCAAATGCTTCTATAAAGGTCGATTTCCCGACTCCCGGAACACCGGTGATGCCAATTCTTAGAGAGTTGCCGGTTGATGGCATTACCTGTTTAAGGACTTCCTGTGCTAATAACAAGTCCTGCCGACGTGAACTTTCAACCAAAGTTATCGCCTTCGCTAAACTGCGACGATTTCCTTTTGTTATTTTCTCTGCTATGTCGGTTGGGTTGATTTTCACAATAGTACGATTATTTGTTCGTGACAATATAAAAAATTGACAGGGAATGGATGAGGTTAATTGTGATTGAATGTTGAAGTATTACTTTGGAACTTGGTTTTCGGATTTTTTTGATAGGTTTGGGCTGATAAACTCGTTGAAACTATTTAATAAATGCTAAACCCGACAGGTTTTGGAAACCTGTCGGGTTTTCTCTAATTCAACGAATTGCATCATGCTAAAGCCAGCCATGGGTTTTCCGGAGAACTTGCCATGGATTTCATTTCGCGGGAATCACTTCACACGGAACACTTCACGAGCTAGCCATGGGTTGCACTGCGTGGGAATCGCTTCGCTCGGTGCGTTTCACGGGAATCGCTTCGTTCGGGCTTGTAGAACACGAAAACTAGCAACAAACTCATAACAATTTAACGGATTATGAAACTTCAAAACCTCTAGGACCATCCCCCAAATCAGCTTCGCTGATTTTTCCCTCCCGGTAAACCGGGACTTCGCTCTTCAAAGGGTGGGTTTTATATATTAATAAATAATAAACACTTACAACGTCATAATATGGGTATTTAGCCAGCCATGGATTTAAATCCATGGCTGGTTTATACATCCTAACCTATTGATTTAATTGAAAATAAGCTTACAAACTAGCCATGCATCGCGTTTCGTGGGAATCGCTTCGCTCGGGATAACCCATGGCTGGATTTATAAAACCGCCAAGTTTCTATCACCCTTTAACCACAAGGTTTACAATTTTTCCGGGTACAAAGATTTCTTTGATCAGTGTGCCGGCATCGAGATAGCGCCTAACGGATGGTTCGGCTTTTGCCAGTCCTAAAACGACGTCTTTGTTTTTATGGTCATCCATTGAAACGGTTATTTGTCCGCGGACTTTCCCGTTTACCTGTACCGCATAGGTCATTTCATCAGCGACCAGATATTTTGCTTCGAAGACCGGCCATTTTTCATAACTCATGGTTTGTTCATTCCCCAGCGCTTGCCACAATTCTTCGGCAAGGTGAGGAGCAAAAGGGTTCAAAATCAACAAAAAGTCTTTCATAATGCTAACCGGACGCACATCCCATCTCATGGCTTCATTATTGAAAATCATCAAAGCAGATATTGCCGTATTAAACCTGAATCCGTCAATATCTTCCGATACTTTTTTGATGGTTTCGTGCAACGCCTTTAGCTGTGCTTTGGAAGGCTCAGCTTCCTTAACTGCATCATGCAATTTTCCTGTTTTATCATCAATAAATGTGCGATAAACACGCTTTAAAAATCGATTAACGCCTTCAACACCGCTCATACTCCAGGGTTTTACCTGCTCAAGCGGGCCCATAAACATTTCGTACAAGCGTAGCGCATCAGCTCCGTATTTTTCAACCACATCATCCGGGTTGATAACATTTCCTCTCGATTTCGACATTTTGAACGAGCGCGCATCAATACCTGTATCGGTTCCTTTAAGCACAAACCGATCACCCTTTTTCTCTACCTGATCTTCGGTCAGCTTTACGGATTCGACTTCGGTGTTTTCATCAATTTCGCGGGCATCAACATAATCTCCTGCTGTATTTTTGAAAGCCGTGAATTCCATTTCACCCAAAATCATCCCTTGATTAACGAGCTTCATGAAAGGCTCAGGTGTTGAAACCACCCCGCAATCATACAGCACTTTGTGCCAAAATCGTGCATAAAGTAAGTGAAGCACAGCATGCTCAGCACCGCCAACATAGAGGTCAACGGGCATCCAATATTTTTCCTTTTCGGGATCTACCGGGCCAAGTGTGTAATCCGGATCGATGTAGCGTAAGTAGTACCAACACGATCCTGCCCATTGGGGCATGGTGTTGGTTTCGCGTCGGGCCGGCTTTCCGGTTTCCGGGTCGGTTGTTTGCACCCATTCTTCGATAGTAGCAAGGGGAGACTCGCCCGTGCCGCTCGGCTTGTACTGTTTTACTTCCGGGAGCTCAATTGGCAACTCGCTTGTGGGCAAAGGTTTCGGACCGTCTTCGGTGTGGATGATCGGGAACGGCTCACCCCAATAACGCTGACGAGAAAATAACCAATCGCGTAGTTTATAGTTGATGCTTCCGCTTCCAATTCCTTTTTCTTCCAACCAATTGATGATGGTTTTCTTGGCATCCGATACGGATAAGTCATCCAAACTTACTTCGCTATTTGATGAGTTTACACAGACTCCATCACCGGTGAAGGCTTCTGCATTGATATCACCACCCTCGATAACTTCCACGATTTCAATTCCGAATTTCTTTGCGAATTCCCAATCACGCTCATCATGGCCCGGAACCGCCATGATAGCTCCGGTTCCGTAACTCATGAGCACATAATCGGCCACCCAAACAGGAATTTGATTTCCGGTTGCCGGGTTAATTGCAAATCCGCCGGTAAAAACACCCGTTTTATCTTTATTGAGATCGGTTCGGTCAAGATCTGACTTTAAGGCTGCTTTTTCGATGTATGCTTCAACTTCGTTTTTTTGTTCGGATGTTGTCAATTCCTCCACAAGCGGATGCTCGGGTGAAAGCACCATATAAGTTGCGCCAAAGAGGGTGTCGGGGCGGGTGGTGAATACATCAATTGTTTTATTATCGATACCCACTAAAGAAAACGAAATATCTGCTCCGGTTGATTTCCCGATCCAATTTCGTTGCATTTCTTTGATAGATTCCGGCCAGTCCAGCATCTCCAAATCGTTCAACAAACGCTCTGCATAAGCCGTAATTTTGAGCATCCATTGGCGCATGGGTTTACGTACTACGGGAAACCCGCCGACTTCGCTTTTACCATCAATCACTTCTTCGTTGGCTAAAACCGTGCCCAATTCCGGACACCAGTTCACCGGTACATCCGCTTGGTAAGCCAACCCTTTTTCATACAATTTAAGGAAAATCCATTGTGTCCACTTGAAGTAAGCCGGGTCGGTAGTGTTGACTTCTCTATCCCAATCGTAGCTAAATCCAAGCGCCTGTAATTGACGACGAAAGCCTTCAATGTTTCTTTCTGTGGTGATTTTTGGGTGTGTACCCGTTTTCACGGCATATTGCTCGGCGGGGAGACCGAATGCATCCCAACCCATAGGGTGAAGTACGTTAAATCCATTCATACGCTTGTAGCGGGCGATGATATCGGTGGCGGTATAACCTTCCGGGTGACCAACATGCAGACCTGCGCCACTCGGGTATGGAAACATATCAAGTACGTAATACTTGGGCTTGGATTTGTCGGTATCGTCTGTTTTGAAGGTTTTGTTTTCGCTCCAGAATTTTTGCCATTTTGGCTCAATACTCGCCGGATTATACTCGCTCATGGTATGAAATGGATTTTGTAAAAGAAAAAATTAAAATGTGTTGATAAGCTTGCAAATATAAGAATTCCAACGCTCTTTTACCCATTCTGATATAGGGGCGGTGTTTTACCGCGAAGTCGTTACAGTTATGAGTTATGAGTAAATCAGTTTTCAGTTTAAGGGCGTTGTGTGCTTAGTGTATTCGTTGTGTACGTAGTGGTTAACTAGTCTTTTCTTAATGGGTAGTTCTTTTTTACCGCAGATTACTCAAATTTTAGCAAAGGAACGCAGATTGATTCAATTCAATAACCAACCAACAAGAAAAGTCGGAAAACTTAGCAACTTTAAGACGTTGGCGTGATTTAAAACTACAAAGATCACCAAGAATGCTCAACGATCACGGAGTTATAATTTCACAGTTTAAGGGCGTTGTGTTCTTAGTGCATTCGTTGTGCACGTTGTGGTTAACAAGTCTTTTCTTAATGGGTAGTTTTTTTACCGCGGAACCTCTGTCCAGATTTACCGCGGATTAAGCAGATTTAAACAGAGGCACGCAGATTGATTCTCTTCAATTGCCAACCAACAAGGAAAGTCGGAAAACCTTAGCGCCTTTGCGTCTCTGCGTCCCGCCGGTAAACCGGGGCACGTCTGCGAGAAATAAAAAAACAACAACGATCACGGGTTTATTCTGAGAAGTAACTAGACTTGTACCATTTTAAACACATTGCTTTACCCAAAAACTCCGAACAGATTCTCTTATCTTGCGTCAAAGCTTTTATCATTTCGAAAACGACAGCTATATAATGGTAATCACCCTCATAACACTTCTTCTGGCATTTCAACAAAACCCCTGGGTTACCCAGCCGGTTGATGTTCCGGATTTGTACCATGTAATCTATGATAGCGAAGCCATTCAGGGCGAGGCAAGTTTTCACATTTATATCCCCCCGGCTTATTTCGATGATGAGGATCAACATTTTCCAGTGTTGTATTATTTGCATGGCGGGGGAGGGGGACTCCAGGGCCTACCGATACTACGAAATTACTTCCACAATAATATGCAAAACGGTACCCTCCCTGAGATGATCGTGGTTTTTCCCTGGGGATTACCCTTTGGCATGTGGGTAAATTCTAAAGACGGTTCCCAACCTGTGGAGTCGCTTGTGATTGAAGACCTTATTCCATACGTTGATGCTAACTACCGAACAATAGCCAATCGTAGTGGCAGAATTGTTGAGGGGTTTAGTATGGGCGGTTATGGAGCAGCTCGGTTTGGTTTACTGTATCCCGATTTATTTGCCGGATTTTCCATGCTTGGAGCCGGACCTTTACAGCTCGATTTTATTAACTATCCTCACGTGCGTACGCCCCTGCCACAGCGTCTGGAGATTTTCAATGATGTTTACGGAAATGATATGGCATTTTTTGAAGCCATGAGTCCGTGGCGCATAGCCGAAGCAGTAGTTGATGATTTACCTGAAAACTATCCTATTCGTATGGTGGTTGGAGATGAAGACGAACTCCTCATCATGAACCAAGAATTGAGGGAACACTGGGAATCCATAGGGTTACCGTTTGACTATATTGAAGTTCCAGATGCCCCCCATGCAGCAATGGCCGTACTTATGTGGATGACCCAAAATGGCAAACAATCCTTTTACCGGGAAGTATTCTCCCTTGCCACAAACATAACTCCCGAACCATTAGAAATACCGGCATCCCTCCACCTTCACCAGAATTACCCCAATCCGTTTAATCCATCCACTACCATACGGTTTGAATTGGCGGAGGCCGGTCACACCACACTTGGCATCTATGATATTACCGGTCGAAAAGTGGCCGGTTTAGTAAACGAAACCCACCCGGCAGGCAGCCACAGCATTCCTTTTAATGCAAAACAATTGGCAACCGGCATCTACGTTTACCGACTAACCACCCCGGCGGGAACCCTTTCCCGGAAGATGGTTTTGGTAAAGTGATTATTCTTCCTAAGGTTTGAACGACATACCAAGTTCCGCAATTTTTTGCCCAATCTGAACAGATGGAATAGGAACGGGATCGGCATCGGCTATAGTAATTTTTTCTTCTTCGCGCTCGTTGGCTACCATCACTAAAACCTGACCCTTAAATTTATTTTTCTTCCGGATGAGATCCACTATATGAAGTTTCAAATCGATATTGCTGGACATTGTAATCATTACCGATTTTACATCAGACATATCAAGCTCTTCCCATAAATCGGCATCCTGTACATCTGCATAGAGAACCCGACGCCCCATATCCAGATTTCTTTTAATGATATCGGGATCGATATCGAAACCTACTACTTTTTTATTTTCAGAGCTAAGATATTCAAAAGCTGATGAACCTGCCTTCCCAAGGCCAATAATCAAATATTCTGCCTTTCCCAATGACAATACCTGATGGTCGGGGTGTTTTGTTTTTCGCTCAAACCGAATCATAAATCGTGAATATCGCTCCCAAATTTTGTCTTCATTCAACACTAAAAAGGTGTTAATGAAATAGGAAATAGCGGTCAGCAATCCCAGTATTACTATAAATTCGGCAGGAATGATACCGGCCGAAACACCCACTACCCCAGAAATTAAGGTAAACTCACTATAGGCTGTAAGAGAGGATGTTGATAAAAATCCGGTTCGTGCGCGAAGTTTAAATGCCATAAACAGACCATAGAAGAGAACCGCTTTAAATGGCAATAGCAACAAGAAAGCCCCAATGAAATAGATAGAGCTAAAAGGTGGGAAACCGCCCAATCCTATTTCAAGGAAAAAACCCACCATAAAAGCTTCTTTTATACCCCATAGTTTTTTCTCTAACTGATCGCCTTTTTCATCATTGGCAAAAAGCATACCCATTACCAACGCACCAAGCTCTCCGCTAAGGTTAAACCACTCAAAAAGAACATCGCCACCCATAGCGAGGGTCAGGGCCATTAACAAAATCAGCTCATCTCGTTTTACAACATACAACAACCAGGATAAAGCCGGTCGCAAAGCCACAAGGCCTAACAGAACCACCGCGTAAGGAGATGGAATTCCACCACCGGCATAAGCAATCATACCTATTGCAACAATATCTTGTATGATTAGAATACCTATGGCAACCCGACCGTAGTATGACCCAAGCTCATTCCGGCTCTCAAGCGTTTTTGCGGTTAAAACCGTACTTGAAAACCCAAGCGTGATGGCAACAAATATGGCAGCCTCAAGGCTTAAACCAAAATAGAGACAAATAGGCGTGAAAATAACGGTTGAAATAAACAAGTGCGTAACCCCAACGCCAAGAACCTCAATACGCGTGATGTTCTTAATGTTGATGTGCAACCCTACGGTAAACAATAAAAAAATAACCCCGAGATGTGCAACCTGATGCAGGATTTCGCCCCCCTCGTAACCCGTGAGCGACAACAATAAACCCGCAGCCAAATACCCCACTAATGGCGGAATTTTAACTTTTGATGCCATTAAACCCACAACAAAAGCAACGCCAATCCAAATAATATCCATAAATCAACCGGTTAAATAAACTTTAAACACCG
>PXCK01000134.1 GCA_003566635.1 Balneolia bacterium
TTAGAGAGTGGACCGATAACGCAAGCGGCTCATCATTTACCTGGAGCGACTTTAAAGCTGTTTTTTCCAGAGATTGAGTTTGATTGAAAGGTATTTCAAATTTGTAGTTCAAGCTACATCTATAAGTGGATAGACCTAGTTGCTAATAGTATTTCGATAATAGTTTATTAGCTATTTATTCAAGGCTGTGTCCAAAGCAGTAATGAAATACACATGACTTAGCAAGAACTATATATTGGCAACTAGTTGATTTTGATGCCAATTTATAGTTTGATATATTTGCATTAAAACTCGCTGATATGGCTAATCAAAAACTTCATATCGAAGACTTAAGGGTTTATTTCGGGAATCAAAAGAAATTCTCTAAATCCGAATTAGTGTCATTTTATAGATTGAAAGAACCGGCCATTAATACGACAACTGTGAACTGGAGAATTTACAATCTGGTTCAGAAAGGTATTATAAACAGAATTGGTAGAGGCAAATTCACACTTAGTGAAGTAAAGACGTATTTTCCTGAAATAACAGCCCACCAGATTTCTCTATTTAAAAAGATTAAAGCTAAGTTTCCTTTTATAAATTTCTGTATTTGGAGTACAGTAATATTAAATGAGTTTATGCTCCATCAGCCTGGTAAATTCTACCAACTAATAGAAGTGGAAAAGGTTGGAATTGAAAGTGTATTTTTTTTCCTTAAAGACAACGACATTCCAGTTTATATTAATCCTAATTCTGAACTAATTAGAATGTACTTAGTTGATGAAAAAGAGTCTTTAATTGTGAAACCACTTATTACTGAATCACCAACACAAGAAATTAATGGAATCAATACGGTAACAATTGAAAAATTACTAGTTGATATTTTTTGTAACCCTACACTTTTTAGTGCTCAGCAAGGTTCTGAGATGAATCAGATTTTTAAAAATGCTTATGAAAAGTATGCAATAAATGAAAATAAGATGCTTAGATATGCAAGTAGAAGAAGAAAGAAAGCAGAATTGGATAACTTTTTAAGTATAGTTTCCATATATCGGCAGTAAAGCTAAATATTTTATATATGATTAGTAAAAGCTCTCTGGATATTAATTGGATAACAAAAGTATCGAAAGCCAACAGAAAGGCTGATAAAATGTTAATAGAAAAAGTAATCAGAGCTTTGCTTTTAGTTGAAGGATTGGTGAAACAAAATTTAGATTTTGTATTTAAAGGGGGAACAGCCTTAATGCTTATTCTGAATTCATCTAAAAGGCTTTCCATTGATATTGATATAATCATTGAAAAAAGATCAATGGTTTACTAAAACCCCAAGGCTTTACGCGATTTGAAATTCAGGAAAGAAAATCTACAACCAATATTAAAAAAGCTCACTATAAATTCTTTTACAATCCCTGCCATCAAACACAGGCGAAAGAGGAAAGTATTTTATTAGATATACTTTTTGAAAAAGTAGAATACCGTAAGATTGAAGAAATCCCAATAGATTCCACATTTATTATCTCTAATGGTAATCCTATAAATGTAAAGGTTCCATCAATAGAAGACTTGCTTGGAGATAAATTAACAGCATTTGCGCCTAATACTACAGGTATTCCATACTTCAAAGGAAAAACGAGTATGAGTATGGAAATAGTTAAGCAATTATATGATATAGGTAATTTAATAGATATTGCAGAAAATGGCGATTTAGTAAAAACCACCTTTTTATCATTTGCAAAAATTGAACTTAACTACCGAGAAAGCGCAGATAATATTGATAATGTTCTTGATGATATTTATAAGACTGCATTATGCATTGTTAGTCGAGGAGTTGAAGGAAAAGGTAACTTTTCCGAATTAAAAACTGGAATTCAAAGGGTGTCTAGATTTATTTTTTCAGAAAGTTTTCATATAGACAAGGCTATTATTGCAGCATCTAAAGTAGCCTATCTGGTAACTCTTATAAAATCAGATGATATGACTATTGAGAAATACAGTGATCCCACAATAATGAACGATTGGTCAATTGGTAATCCACTTTGGTCTAAACTCAACAAGCTAAAAAAATCTAACCCTGAAGCTTTTTTTTACTGGTATAAGATTTATAAGATAAAAGCCAATATTTAAAATTGAACATAGAAGCTTAGTACTTTCACATAAAAAATAGCGGTTAAAAAATAATGTTCATTTATCCCAAATTATTCACACAGGGTAAGGTATAAGCAGGGACAGGCAGCGACCTGTCTCCACTTATACACGATATTACAAGTGATACTATTCAAAAGCTACATAGCCAGAGGTTCCGGAAATTACCTTTTAACCACTTCAATCCTATCCATTGCTTGTTCCATACTAATCCTTCCGCTTTGATAGCTTTCTATCAAGGATTTTTTTAGGGAAAGTTGAGTATTTCCCGGAAGCTCACCCCCAATTTGTCGCAATCTAACCTGAAGGATTATGGAATCATCGGTATCGATATCTCTTATCAAATTACCGTATTCAAGCAGTAATTCTTTAAACAGGTTTAAGCTATTTTCAAATGTTTCTTCCGATGCGGCTGTGTTCATATCAAACTGCCTATAGGTTATGGCAAGTCGTTCGCTTAGTTCAACTACAGAACCTTTAAGAACCGTAGAAACATCTGATACGATAACACTATCTCTGGCCTGATCCCCACGTTTAACTTCAAGAGTAATTTCAGAATCATCATTTGATTCCGAATTTATCGCAATACTTACAATATCAGCCGGTTCAATATTTAAGCTACTGAGTGACCCACCCAACATTCTGCTTCTTAAACCTAATGATACATCAACCCATACGCCCAAACCTGGAATGTGCATGGCAGAAATATTTGAAATAGATCCAACAGTTTCCTTATTCTCGGTAAACTCGTTTTTTAAAATATTTTCGAGTACACGCAGGTCTCTTGGGGAATCACCAAAGCTATATTCTTGAATAATCATCCTGCTAAGAAAATCATCCTTACTAAGTCTTTGTGAATTACGCTGCTCAATCAGTGGTTGTTGAGCAGAGTAGAAAATTCGTGATGTGGGTAAGGTTTCCTCTGAGCGTTCATTACTACTGATTGCAAATAGAGATATTCTACTTATATCCCATTCCATTAAAACAGCTACATGCTCATTTGCCGGTAAATTTCCAAGACGTATCATGTAATCCGTAAAAAAAGACTTAATCTCTTCCTGAAACTTTTCACTTTGAGTTGTTAAATCAATATCAAATTTCATGTTGCCATTTTCTGTACCTGCAAACCTCAGGAGTTGAAGCCTTGGTTTTACATGCATCAGAATGCCGTAGCCCGGAATGTAGGTTGAAGAAAATTCAACATTTCCATGTTCCTGTAAAAGTCCCTTAAGTATTTGTTCCATGACCCGAAGGTCCCGTTCTAGATCGGCTTCTTTGGGTAGTTCGTTAGCCATTACCGGCACAAACCCAATTAGTAGAAACAATAAAATCAAGCGATGTAAAAAGTTAAAAATGTTATCCATAATGTGTTCTCGTTTAGTCATTTACAAATTGAAAGAGTTCATTGAGCACAAACTCGGCCTGTCTGAATTTTCGGTCGGTTTGGTCTCGCTGCTCTTGTATTTCCATCTCGATTAGTTGAAGATCGATTAAGCGTCTGTTCTCTATGAGTGTGGCATATTCTTCAAACAATTGTTGAAGTTGACGTGCCTGATTTTCTCGCTCAGTTTGAATGGCCCGGGCTATTAAATCTCCCTGTAATTCGGAATATTCCATTAGCAAATCTGTGGTTACAAAATTGCTAGTCTCAGGAATTTCGGGTATTTCAACAACGGCAGTTTCACCGAAAGAAACCATAAAGCCTTCGCTATCCCATTTTAGTTGCAGCCCAGCCATAACAGCAGTAGCAAGCAAAATAACCCACACCAGAATAATGGAGGCCGCTATTTGAAGCGGCATTGACTGATACCAAAGTTTTGTAACGGTAGCTTCATTTGCCGGCTCATTTGTGGTCTGCTCTTGGGGTTCGTTTAAAATGGAACGCACGTTTGAAAGGCTATCGGCTTCGGCTTTTAAATCCGGATTGGAATTCAGAAGTTTCTCGAATTCACGTTTCTCAGATTCTTCCATTTCGCCATAGAGGTAGTCGATAAGTTTTAGTTGAAATTGTTCATCAGAAGGTTTCATAACAGTTCCTCTCTGTTGATGTTCATTTTTTTGAAATTCTTTTGCATTGCTTTTAAAGCGTAATAAAGTCTGGATTTTGCGGTATTCTCAGATATATCCATCACAACGGCAATTTCCCGAAATTTTAACCCCTGGTACTCTTTCATCAGAAGTACGGCTCGTTGGTCTTCGGGTAAAAATTGCAATGCCCGGTTGATAAGATTTTGCCTTTCAAAGGCAACCTGAGTAGAGGATGCCGGGTGCGATGTATAAGTTGCCTGATTTTCAGTAACCTCGGTCTCTCGTG
The DNA here is from genome assembly GCA_003566635.1 of Balneolia bacterium. Taxonomy (GTDB): domain Bacteria; phylum Bacteroidota; class Rhodothermia; order Balneolales; family Cyclonatronaceae; genus PXCK01. Next base: position 4,436 of record PXCK01000134.1, read on the forward strand.
TAAAGATTTCGGCTGATCGGGATTTTCTCCTTAGCTCATCCCGACACAGATTCAGCGTTATTTTATAGACCCAGGAAGAAAACCGCTCGGGATTCTCTAATCCATTCAGGTTTTTATGAACTTTTATAAACGTTTGCTGAACGATATCGTGGGCATCATCGGGGTTTTGCATATAACGAAAAGCAAACCGATATAGGCGTTCCCGCCAATTTCGGACTAAATGTGAAAAAGCGTGTTCATCACCCTGAACAGACTTTTCAATTAGTAAAATTTCATTTGCTTCCGGCATCCGCTAATTTTTTCTTTTAAGACGCTCTTAAACCTAATAAAGTTTTATGCATCAAAAAAACTTTCAAAATTTCATGAATTCCCTATCTTAAGTTGATCAATCATCAAATATGTCATTAAAATTACTACTTCATGCGTACAACCGGATTTCTTTTCGCAATTTCATTTTTTGTACTGATATTTTTAACCGCCTGTGAGCAAGGTGAAAATCAAATGAATTCATCCCAAACTGAAACTAGCCAACAAGAATTTGCCATCGCTTTGCATGGTGGAGCCGGTGCTATTTCAAGAGACACCGACCCTGAAATTCGCGATGCTTATCTGGCTTCATTATCAGAAGCGCTTGAAATAGGAACCCGAATTTTAGATGAGGGAGGAGATGCCCTCGATGCCGTAGAACAGGTTATTCGCTTTTTAGAAGACGATCCACTTTTTAATGCCGGCCGTGGTGCTGTAATGACAAACTCCGAAACATTTGAGTTAGATGCATCGATAATGGATGGGCGCGACTTAAATGCCGGTGCGGTTGCAGGTGTTCGTACAGTCAGGAATCCGATTTCACTGGCGCGCATTGTAATGGAAGATTCACCCCACGTAATGTTTGCCGGACCCGGCGCTGAAAGTTTTGCCGAACAAGTTGGCGTTGAGTTGGTTGATCAAGATTGGTTTTTTACCGAAAGACGATTTGAACAATTACAACGTGCGCTTGAAAGAGACGAAGTGATGCTCGATAATAGCCAACTTGAGCAAAAAGAGGATATCGATGAACGCAAAATGGGAACCGTTGGCGTTGCTGCACTTGATAGAAACGGGAACCTGGCTGCCGGAACTTCAACCGGCGGAATGACTAACAAGCGATACGGTCGTGTAGGCGATGCGCCAATTATTGGTGCAGGAACCTATGCCGATAATAACACCTGTGCAGTTTCTGCTACCGGACACGGAGAAAAATTCATTCGTAATAGTGTAGCATATCAAATTTGTGCCATAATGGAATATGCAGGTACTACATTGAATGAAGCTGCCAATGTTGTAATCCATGAAAAGTTAGAACCGGGTGATGGCGGTATTATTGCCGTGAGTAAAACCGGTGAGATCGCTATGGTGTTTAACAGCCCGGGAATGTTCAGGGCTGCGGCAAATTCCGACGGATATCGCGAAGTTGCCATTTGGGAATGATATTTCCATCCGTTAGATTCTGAATAATTTACTACCAACCTAAATTTTTTGGCTCTTGCTTGATTATATAGAACATTTGTCTGAGGTATTTGTTGGCTACGCTTGGGGAATGCCACTCGTAGCCCTGCTTGTTGGAGGCGGCCTCTTTTTTGTAATTTATTCACGATTTTCGCCCTATAAATACATCGGGCACAGTGTTGCCGTATTAACCGGGAAATATGATGATCCGGATGCCGAGGGCGATATCAACCATTTTCAGGCATTGAGTGCAGCACTAGCCGCTACTGTTGGAATGGGTAATATAGCCGGAGTTGCCGTTGCCATTACAATGGGAGGTCCGGGTGCCATTTTCTGGATGTGGATTAGCGCCTTGGTGGGTATGGCTACCAAATTTTTTACTTGTACACTATCCATTATGTACAGAGGTAAAGATACCTCCGGAAAAGTTCAGGGTGGGCCCATGTATGTAATTCAGGAAGGGTTGGGACCAAAATGGAAACCATTGGCTTTTATGTTCAGCTTTTTTGCATTGATAGGATGTACACCCATGTTTCAGGCAAACCAATTAACCCAAACGGTTCGGGAATTAGTCTTGCAACCGATGGCTCTGGTATCTCCTGAAGCTCATTTTTTTTCTGACTTTATAATAGGGGTGATTATTCTCGGAATTGTATCTCTGGTTATTTTTGGGGGAATCAAACGTATTGGGAATGTAGCCGCCATGCTTGTTCCCTTTATGGTGGTGCTTTACGTGGTGACCGTTGTATATATTCTATTGGTGAACTTTGCCGATGTACCCCATTATTTAGGGTTGATTATTTCTGATGCCTTTCGGGGTGATTATGTGAATTCCGATTCGGTAATTGGCGGTGCTTTAGGAGCGGTTATTATAATTGGTGTTCGTCGGGCGGCTTTTTCAAATGAAGCCGGTATCGGTACCGAGTCGATGGCACACGGTGCAGCCAAAACAAAAGAGCCTGTTCGTGAAGGTTTGGTAGCCATGCTTGAACCTGCAATTGATACACTTTTGGTTTGTACCATGACCGCCTTGGCCATTTTGGTAACCGGTGTTTGGATTGATACCTCTGCTGATGGAGTAACCCTTACAGCAACTGCATTTTCAAGTGCACTACCAACAATTGGTGTTCCTATTTTAATTATTTGTGTGTTGGTTTTTGGACTGACAACCATGTTCACTTATTCCTACTACGGAACCAAATGTCTCAGCTATTTAATCGGTGCTGAAAGAAAACACTACTACAACTATTTTTATGTGTTGAGCATCGTTTTCGGTTCGGTGGCTTCTATTGGAGCTATCATTAACATCATTGACGGGATGTTTGCGATGATGGCCATCCCAACCATGCTATCAACATTAATTCTTGCACCAAAAGTGGTTGCTGCAGCTAAGGATTACTTCGCGAGATATAATTCAGGTGAGTTTGATAAGTAGGAGTGTGATAAAGGTTTTTATTAGCAGGTTTTAGTTTATCACAGAATGTTTTTTGGAACCGGTATCATCCCTGAAAAACTTGGCGAAATAATTCCGGTAGGTTTTTTACCGAGTAAATTCCTTTTGCTTTTACATCGGAACCCGGAACATAAACCTCATCAAATCCGCTCTTTTTAGCCTCTAAAATACGGGCTTGTAATCCTTGTACGCTTCGTATTTCTGCTCCAAGTCCTACCTCGCCAATAAACATTTTTTTCACAGGGATTGGCTTATCAATCAAAGCTGAAACCAAAGCCATAATAACAGCTAAATCTGATGCGGTATCTTGTAGTTTCAGTCCACCGGCTACATTCACAAATACATCTTTGTCAGAAAAGCGAAATCCGGTTCGCTTTTCCAGTACAGCTAAAAGGAGAGAAAGCCGACGGTGATCAAACCCCGACGATGTCCGTTGTGGTGTACCGTAAGACGATGCTGCTACTAACGCCTGAACTTCTAACAATATGGGTCGATTTCCTTCTAAAATACAAGCTGCCGCATTGCCGCTAATTCCATCACTAAACTCCGATAAAAAAAGTTCTGATGGATTTGTTACATCCCTCAAGCCGGTTTGATTCATTTCAAAAACCCCTATTTCGAAGGTTTGCCCAAAACGATTTTTATGCACTCTTAAAATTCTGTGATTCAGACTTTTGTCGCCCTCAAATTGCAATACAACATCTACCATATGCTCAAGAACGCGCGGACCGGCAAGATCACCCTCTTTCGTAACATGACCAATCAAAAGCGTGGTGGTTAGCGTTTGCTTGGCAATTCGCATAAGCAAACCGGCAGATTCCCGAATTTGGGCAACGGTACCCGGCATACTTTGTATTTCGGGACGATAAACGGTTTGAATGGAATCGATAATTAAAATATCAGGCTTGTGCTTTTCTACTTCACTTGTAATTTTGTTGAGATCCGTTTCGGGGAAAATCAAAAGTCCTGACGACTCAACCTGCATCCTTTTAGCCCGTTGCTTAATTTGAGTGGCCGATTCTTCACCGGAGCAATAAAGAACTTTCATCCCCGGATTTTCTCGAGCAATTTGTAAAGCAAGGGTTGATTTGCCAACGCCCGGATCACCACCTAATAAAATAAATGAACCTTTTACCAATCCGCCACCTAAAACCCGATCAAACTCGGGCATTTTTGTGGTTGTGCGGTCATCCTCCGTTAGTTCAATTTCCTCTAATTTCCGCGGGTTGCTCTCTGTCTCCTGCAGTAAAAGGCGCGCCCGATGATTCTCGCTTCCTTTGGATGAAGATTGAGTTTCTACCTGCTCAACGAGGGTGTTCCAACTTTTGCATTGCGGGCAACTTCCCATCCAACGAGGGGTGTTGTATCCACATTCGATGCAGGTAAAATAAGATTTGGTTTTAGCCATAGGTATATCTGAGATTTTTAGGGAAGATAAAGGCTGAACCTCAAAAAAACCTGATGATATTTTATGTGGGATTTTACATTGGTTTATTAATCTAGCCTAGTAGCCGCCAACTATGCCCCAAACCAATCAACCCTCGTCCGAAAACCCTTTAACAGGAGATCTGTTTAAATACCATGATACCACCATGATACCTAAACCAATTATCAGATAGAAGGTAATGAAGCGCCACATAAACGTAGCTATTCCAATAAATACATCTCTATCCATTAAGGAGCCCTGGAATAGTACAAACAAACCTTCAACGCCTCCGCTACCTCCGGGTGTTGGCATAAACAGACTTGCAAAAGACATCGCTAAGCTTCTCAGGAATGATAATAAAACATCGGCCGGAAGAAAACTTAGTACTACAATTGTTGGCAGCCAGGCACGGGCCAGCCAGGCTAAGGAAGAAAGCAGAAACGCATTCAATAAAAATCGAAAAGGCATGTTTCTAAGCTCATCAGATGTTTTGATGAGATTTTTCATCTCCTTTTTAATCTTATCATAATGCTTGTTCAAAAATGGGAGCTTAAACAACCATAGTACCACTTTAGACATGGCAACCGGATTAATAAGCACACCATACGCCAAAATTGCTCCATAACTCAACAGTATGAAGTAAACCAGACCCATCGCCCATTTTCCTACCCAGCCTACATTGGGAGGGATAACATCTAAATAAAACCCTGCTACGACAAGCACAGGTATCACCATTAAATAAAATAATTGATCGAGCAAAAGAGCATAAAGTGTAATGGCGCTTGCTTGTCCCAAGGGAATTCGCTCACGAGTCATAGCATAAATTCCAAGAGGTGCTCCACCAATAGTAGATGGGGTGATGGCTGAAGCAAAATCCCACGAAATAACAATACGTATGGCAGCCATCCAGGAAATTTTCTTGTAAGCAAGGTATCGGATTTTAGCCGCTGTGAACCAAATCTTGAGCATTGCAACCACAAGAGCAATCACCAGTCCCGGCATCCTCTTAAGGCGCACATACTCGAATCCGTCGGGCGTATAGGTATAGTACAAAACAATGCCCGTAGCAATTAAGCTTAAAGACACCGATATCATGAGATATTTGCTCGATATCAGTGATTTTGGCGAAGTTGGAGTTGTACTAGTTTGGGACACAGGTTCGGTTTATAAAGTAATCAGGTCAAAACGTTTGAAATGATTTTATAGTCTGATTGTAGCCTGTTAAAAGGGACTCAAATAAATCTTTTACGGTTGGTATATCTTTTATAAGACCTGAAATTTGTCCTATTTCGAGCTCACCTTCTTCAAGATTACCTTCAAATATACCTTTTTTTGCGCGTCCCCTGCCTAGTAGCTCTTTTAAGGTTGATACTGTAGCGCCACTGTCCTCGGCCTCACGAACTTTCTGGTAAAAAGGGTTCTTTATAAGGCGGACGGGTGTAACACTTTTTAAAGTAAGCACAGTGTCTGTATCGTTTGCCTGAACAACTGCTTGTTTAAAGGCATCATGGGCAGAGCTTTCAACTGTAGCAGCAAATCGGGATCCTATTTGAACACCATCGGCACCTAAAGCCAAAGCGGCAGCAATACCGCGCCCGTCGCCTATTCCACCGGCTGCAATTACGGGTATCGAAACAGCATCCACAACCTGAGGAATGAGAGTCATGGAGGTGATTTCATCTTTGCCATTGTGACCACCGGCTTCAAAACCTTCACAAACGATGGCATCAACACCCTTTTCTTCACATTTTAAAGCAAGCTTTACATTCGGGACAACGTGTACTACTGTAATTCCTGCGTCTTTTAAAACGGGAGTCCATATAGCAGGATTTCCGGCTGAGGTAAATACGATTGGCACTTTTTCATCCAGAATAATCTCAATAATCTTGTCAATATCCGGGTAAAGAAGGGGAACATTAACACCAAAGGGTTTATCTGTAGCTTTTTTGCATTTCTGAACGTGTTCACGCAGTACCTCGGGATACATGGATCCGGCTCCAATCAACCCTAATCCACCCTGGTTTGATACAGCCGATGCCAACCTCCACCCCGAACACCAAACCATGCCTGCCTGAATAATGGGGTATTGAATATTGAAAAGTGAACAAATTCTATTCATGACGGTGATTTAATTAAATAAAAAAGGGGACAAGGTTAGCCCTGTCCCCATGCATAGTCACAAGACTAAGTTTAAGCGATTGTTACCTTATCGTTCAGGTAAACATCTTGAATGGTTTGAAGTAGTTTAGCACCTTCATCCATAGGACGTTGGAATGCTTTTCTACCGCTAATCAAACCTGAGCCACCCGCACGCTTATTAATAACGGCTGTTTTAACAGCATCGGCAAAATCGTTAGCACCGGATGCTCCACCACTGTTAATTAAACCTGCACGACCCATAAAACAGTTAGCAACCTGATAACGAGTCAGGTCAATTGGGTGGTCACTGGTTAGCTCAGAATAAATACGCTCATCAAGTTTACCGTAAGAAGAATCACCGGCGTTAAGTGCTTTAAAGCCACCGTTTACTTCCGGTAATTTTTGCTTGATGATGTCTGCCTCAATGGTTACACCTAAGTGATTAGCCTGACCTGTTAAGTCTGCTGCAACGTGGTAATCAACACCATCTTTTTTAAAGGCATTGTTACGGGTGTAGCACCAAAGAATCGTAGCCATGCCAAGTTCGTGTGCATAAGCAAATGCTTCTGCAACTTCCACGATTTGACGGTTACTTTCTTCTGAACCAAAATAAATAGTTGCACCAACAGCTGCTGCACCCATATCGTAGGCCTGATCGATGGTACCAAACATAATTTGGTCAAAGTTATTCGGGTAGGTCATCAACTCGTTATGGTTGATTTTCACTACAAAAGGAATTTTGTGTGCATATTTACGAGCAACAGATGCCAATGCACCAAAAGTAGAAGCAACCGCATTACAGCCGCCTTCAATTGCGAGCTTAACGATGTTTTCCGGATCGAAATACTTTGGGTTTTTTGCGAAAGATGCACCACCTGAGTGCTCAATCCCCTGGTCTACCGGTAAAATAGAAAGATAGCCGGTTCCACCTAAGCGACCGTTATCGTAGAGAGCCTGCATATTACGTAGTACACGAGGACTTCTGTTTGATTGTGTCCAAACGTCATCTACGTGTGATGGTTTTGGAAGATAAATCTCACTTTTGTCAATGGTCTTGCACGAATGGTCTAAAAGGTATTCTGCCTCATCGCCAAGATAATTTTGAATTTGTTCAATTGTTAAAGCCATAATAAAATATTAGAACCTCCTTAGGTTATAAAACATAGCATGTTAAAAAGATTATTCAATATACGGTTTTCTGTTGATTGAATTTTTAAAATCTCATATCAATATGTTATTAACGGGTAAAGTAATTTAGATGATTAAGAAAATGCATTTTCTTAACAATCGGCACATTCTGTCATTTCATCTTAGCTTTAAGGGGGGTATTTTTCATCACTCAAAATTTTAAATCATTTTTCCAGTTTATGTTAGATATAGCTTTTATCAAAGAAAATCCGGAACTCGTTAAACAAGCCATGCAACAAAAGGGTGAAAAAGAAACATCCGCTGTAGACAAAGTTCTTGAAGCTGATGCCGATTGGCGTAAAACCGTACACACCCTTGATAATTTGAGAAGTGAAAGCAATCAAAAAGCTAAGCAAATTGGTGCATTGATGGGTCAGGGGAAAAAAGATGAAGCCCAGGCCATCATAAAAGAAACCGGAGAGATGAAAGCATCCATCAAAGAACTGGAAGAAAAAGAGCGGGTTCTCAAGGACGAACGCGATAATTTATTGCTTCGCATTCCAAATATTCCTCACCCAACTGTTCCTGTTGGTCACACCGAAAATGATAATAAAGAAGAAGCCCGTTTTGGTGAAATAGAAGATTCTGAATGGAAAAAACCGCATTGGGAATTGGCAGAGGCAAACGGTTGGATAGATTTTAGCAGAGGGGTGAAAGTTACCGGAGCCGGGTTTCCATTTTATATTGGTGCTGCAGCCCGCCTTCAACGCGCACTCATTAACTATTTCATTGATACTGCTATAGATAAAGACTATACCGAGCTTCAGGCGCCTTATATGGTAAATGAAGACTCAGCCAAAGGCACAGGACAAATCCCTGATAAAGAAGATCAGATGTATGTAGTGCCAAGAGATGAGTTTTTCCTGATTCCAACAGCCGAGGTTCCCGTTACAAACTTCCACCGGGGAGAGATTTTTGAAGAGAAAGACCTGCCTGTTCGATATGTATGTTACACGCCTTGCTGGAGACGCGAAGCCGGTTCGCACGGTGCTGATGTGCGCGGATTGAACCGTTTGCACCAATTCGACAAAGTTGAACTGGTAAAGTTCGTGAAACCTGAAACGTCTTACGATGAACTGGAAACCCTGCGTGAAGATGCCGAGTATTTAATTAACGCCTTAGGATTGTCCTATCGCAGGTTGTTAATGTGTACCGGAGATATGGGGTTTACCCAATCTAAAAAGTATGATTTGGAAGTTTGGAGTCCCGGACAAAAACGCTGGCTCGAAGTTAGCTCTTGCTCTAATTTTGAAGGTTTTCAGGCAAGGAGAATGATGGTTCGCTACCGTGATAAAGATGGCAAGATTGAAACATTGCATACACTAAACGGTTCAGGATTGGCATTGCCACGTATTATGGCTTCTGTATTGGAAAAATATCAGGAAGAATCGGGTAAAGTTCTTGTGCCGGAAGTTCTTAAGCCATACATGGGCGGCAAAGATTATTTATAATCCTTATTGAACGACATAGAGTTCGCTCTCCGTAAAGTTTAGCAGCTTTTCTGTTAGAATTTCGGGGTCTTCATGTTTCATGAGTTCGAGACGCAGGTGCTTGCCATTTCGAACGCCTTTAAGGTAATTTCCGTAATGTTTTTTCATCATGATGACTCCGTATTTTTCCCCATGATGATCAACCGAGGCCTTTAATTGATCTGCACAAAGCTCAAGACGCTCTTGTAATGTTGGCTCAGGTAACAATTCTCCTGTTTCCAGATAGACTTTAATTTGCTTGAAAATCCAGGGGTTTCCGATGGCTGCCCTGCCTATCATAATTCCATCAACACCGGTTGTATCGAAAACATGTTTAGCTTCTTGCGGAGTTGTAATGTCGCCATTTCCAATGATAGGGATGTCGAGCCCGGGTGTGTTTTTCAGCATTTTTAGGTATTCCCATCTGGCTGTACCCTTGTATCCCTGGCTTCTTGTCCGGCAATGCACAGTCAATAATTTCACTCCAACACGTTGCAACATTAGAGCAACTTCGTCTATGCGGATGGAACTGTCGTCCCACCCAAGCCGGGTTTTTACGGTCACCGGCAAGTTGGTAGCATCCACAACTGTAGCTGCCATTCGCTCCATCATACCTAAATCCCGGAGACAGGCAGATCCCGCATTTTTTTTCACAACTTTATAAACCGGGCATCCAAAATTAATATCTACCAAGTCCGGATTGTTATCTTCGGCAATTTTTGCAGCTCCGTACATTGCTTCTTCCCTACCACCAAAAATTTGGATGCCAAAGGGACGCTCAATTTCCTCGAACTTCATTTTGTGCATGGACTTATCCGATTCACGTATGATAGCCTCCGAGCTTATAAACTCGGTATAAACTACATCAGCACCCATTTTTTTGCAGACTTGCCGAAACGGAGAGTCTGAAACATCTTCCATAGGTGCTAATACAACGGGGCGATCGGGGAGTTCGAGTTTACCTAATTTCATTTATGAATTATCAATTGAGAAAAAGCTAAAAATACGAATAATAAACGAAATACAGTGTTTTTGCGAACTATTCACCAGGAAATTGTACCATTAATAAAACGGCTGAGATTCCGACCATTTAATTAACCGAGAATCGTGCCAATACAAGTGTGGGATGTCCCTCATCGTTTGATTTTTCTAATAGTTCTGCTAAATCGGGGTGAATCTCTTCGGTATTTCCAAAAGTCCAGGGATATACCAGTGAAACGATGTAATTATTCCAGGTAGTGGAAGGGTTTAGTGAAATTCCCAAGGTATTGCTTTCAATGTGTTCAATATTCAGATGTTTGTCAGACATGAAATCATGCAAATACACAAATCTTTGGTCTTGGTACAAATAACTCATAAAAAGGTTTGTCTCGGTTTCAAACACATCGAAGTGATGAACAAACTCTTTATCTATCCGCTCTGTGAAAATTTCATTCATATTTCTAAAAGAGGTACGAAGAAAATTTTCAGTAACAAATAAATCACCAAAGTCAAAAGCATACGCTTTTGAAACATCAAATTCACGGTTATCAACTTGGTTGATAGAATATACTATTCGTGAGTTGACAGGGCGTGCATGTAGGCCGTTTGGGGTTTTAAACAAATTATGATAAGAATGGCCCATCATTACGGCATGACTTGGAAATGGCACTTCTTCCTGAAAAACGGTTTGATTTTCGGTTTCGAAAAAGTGAATATGGTGCATGCTTTGATTCGCTCTTCCACGCCCGGCATCGGTTACGCCTGTTTCGTTATCAAAAAAGTAAATCCATTGAACCCAATTATCATCAAACCGATTTGTTATTGAATGAGAATGGCTTCCATCTTCTATATGATTGAAAATAATTCTATTGGATGTAGACATGATTAGGTAATCATCGGTCAGAGTGAAATCATAAACATACTCATATTCGCCCGGTCCACGTCCCGGCCTGTTGATGAGGTAAAGAAACTCGCCATCTATATCGAAAGCAAGGATTCGGGCTCTTTCGCCACCCGGTATCATATCCAAAATATAGATCACATCATTATGTATAGCCACTTTTTGAATACCGGCAAATTGCAGGTTATCAGGTAAGTTGAGTCCTATAAATGAGTAATCCTCAATAATATCATCTAAATTAACAGAAGCTACCAGGTTATGATCAACTTGGTAGACGGTTAAGTCTTCGGGTAATTCAACCATTTCAATTTCGTTTGAGCAGCTGAAAAGACCAATAGCGAGTAAGAGGATGGTTAATCGAAAGTAGAATGTAGGCATATTTCTTTATTTTGAAGGTTTTGATGAAATGAACGTAACTCTATGGGGGATGTTTCAATGTAATTTTTCAACTTCTTACAAAAGCACTTGCAAACAGAAAAGATTGTTACTTTTGAAGGGCTTACATTCCAAAAATCAACCTTCAATTAATTCTGTAACTATGAAAAATCTTCTGTTACTATTTTCCGCTGTAACTTTACTGTTAAGTCTAACTTTTGTTGATTCTGTTGCACAAAATCAACTTTTAGAAGCTGAGTCTGCTGTAAGTTCAGAACATACTGTTACCATAAATGGGCAACGTATTCCATACAAGGCAACTGCCGGAACCTTGCCTGTAATGGACTCCGACGGTGAAATTATGGCTTCTCTCTTTTATGTTTACTACGAACGAACAGATGTTCGTGATAAAAGTACACGCCCTCTTGTGTTTTCTTTTAATGGTGGGCCGGGTTCTGCTTCTGTTTGGATGCATATTGGTTATACAGGTCCGAGATTTTTAAATATTGATGATGAAGGTTTTCCTGTTCAACCTTATGGAGTAACAGAAAATCCTCACTCTATTCTGGATGTAGCAGATATTGTGTTCATCGACCCGGTAAACACAGGTTTCTCACGTATTCTTCACGAAGATGCACCCCGAAGCATGTTCTTTGGTGTAAATGCCGATATCAATTACTTGGCTTCATGGATTGATCTATTTGTTACGCGTCACGACAGATGGAGGTCTCCAAAATATTTGAAAGGCGAAAGCTATGGAACCACACGTGTTGCTGGCTTAGCCCGCAGGTTACAAAGCTCCCACTGGATGTTCATCAACGGAGTGATTCTCGTTTCGCCAACGGAGCTTGGTTTAACACCTCCTGCCATGACTCCCCGATCTGAGATCCTTAAACTTCCTTACTACGCCGCCACTGCCTGGTATCATGGGCAGTTAGAAGCAGAATTACAGAATCAGGATCTATATGATATTCTTCCGGTTGTAGAAGATTTTACGATAAACGAATATTTACCGGCGGTAGCAAAGGGAGGTTTTCTTGATGAAGATAAACGAGATGAAATAGCCGGTCAGGTTGCCAGATTTTCCGGAATTGATAAGCAGGATATTCTTAATCACAACCTAACCATTCCAACCCCTTTCTTTTGGAAAGATTTATTACGTGATGAAGGCTTAACGGTTGGTCGTTTAGATTCTCGTTATCGTGGAATTGATCGTATGGTAGCCGGCGATCGTTACGACCATGATCCGGCTCTTACTTCCTGGAATCACAGTTTTACCCCGGCCATTAATTATTACTTGAGAGAATATCTGGGCTATAAAACCGACCTACAATACAATATTTTTGGTCCGGTTCATCCCTGGGATAGAAGTAATGACTCTACAGGTGATGATTTACGCCGCGCAATGGGAGAAAATCCATTTATGCATGTAATGGTTCAAGCTGGTTATTACGATGGCGCAACTGACTACTTTTCTGCAAAATATGTAATGTGGAATATGGACAGAAGCGGAAAGGTTCGCGACCGCCTTAGGTTTGAAGGCTACCGAAGCGGACACATGATGTATTTACGTCAGGAAGATCTCGAGACAAGTAATGAGCATATTCGTGATTTTATAAGAAACTCCATACCGGAGGCTGGTGCACCGGCGCGATATTAGCCGTTACCTTAAAATATTAGCAACTTTGAAAAGGGATTAGACAAGTGTCTGTCCCTTTTTTATATACTACAAATGTCTGAGTCAATTAATAGCCCGAATTATTCACGATTATGTAGAAATTAAGACATATATTATTGTTTATTTTTTATATACTATTAAAAAATGAAGCCTTATAAAGTTATATGGGTTTTAATATTGTGCGTGTTTTGCCCTGGTAGTTTGTATGCTCAACAGCTTTTATATAAGAATTACGACCGGTCTGACGGGCTTCCATCCGATTATGTTTTTTCTATCTATCAGGATACCAAAGGGTATATGTGGTTTGGCACCGAACGAGGCCTGGCACGTTATAACGGAAGGGATATAACTTATTTTTCAAAAGAAAATGGCCTGCCTGATAACTTTATTTACTCATTATATGAAAGTACTGACGGTTGTATTTGGATAGGTACACAATCTCATCTTGCCACTTGTTATAAGGATGGAGATATAAATCACTTAAGTTTTGGTAACGAAACGCTATCGGTTCTTTCAAGCATAATTGAAGATAAATATGGCCGGATTTATTATAAATTTCCAAATGGCATTGCCATTTACCATAAAGGTGAGACGGCTTTTTACGAACTTGGTCAGTTGGCTTATAAAGAATCCAATTTTTCTATACTTACCGATGGAAGAATATTTTTTGCTAAGTTAGATTCTTTATATACCATTCTGCCAACCAATGATCTTGATTTAGTATATCAACCACTTCTTTGTACCAACTGTAAATATAACGCTTCGTTTATTTATTCAAATATAGTAGGTGCCGGTCATCGGTATTTTTTCACTGAAGTCAACAGATTATCTGAAGTTGAGATTCATGGCGATAAAATGGCTGTTATTATTAGTACTGAGGTCCCAAGAATAATGCATATAGATGTCATTATTAATAATTCCGGAGCTATTGCCATAGTAGGAACCAGGTCTAATGGTCGTTTTATTTATAATAATGAGATATTAAGCCCCATCATCACCGGAGAAAACAGTCGTAGCCAGCTAACCACGGCTATATTTGTTGATTATGAAAATAATTTATGGACCAGTTTTTTTGGTGAGGGTATTGAAAAAATAACAGATTGGTCGCCAAAAGTTTATAATAAAAAAAGTGGTTTTACCGATGATAATATTTGGCGGCTAAGCCAATGGAACGGCTCCGTTTACACAGCGTCGTTATCGGGTATACATAAAGTGGAAAATAGTATAGTTGAACATTTAAGCTTTATTGATGCTTCATCGGTCAGGGGAATACAATTTTCGGAAGACTATATATACTATGCCGATATATTTAATGTTTACCGTATCCCAACTTCCAGTTTTTTGAATGGTAAAGTTCAAAAAGAATTAATAATACAGCATGAAGATGGAATTAATGATTTGTTGATGGATGATAATGGAATACTCTGGGTAGCAGGGCCAGGTAGTGTTATAATCAGATATGATGAAAAAAGTAATGAAATTAATTATATCAGTGAACAATCAGGCTCCATAACCAGCATAGAAGAAATCTCAAAAAGTTATAATAACGTGTGGCTGTTGACCTTTCAAGAAGGTGCTGTTCGATATGATAGCGAATTAAATAATCGACACTTTACAACAGCTGACGGACTTCCTAGTAATAATGTTAAGTCTGTATTTGAAGATGAAATACACATTTATTTTGCCACTGATAGAGGTATGGCTATTTACGACAAGCAAATGGAAGATGAAATCAGATATGTAGATGATTTAAGTGGACAAATTATTACAGGTATTTTTCCGGCAGAGGGGCACGTACCGGAAGAAATGTCTTTATGGGTTTTAACACCAAGCCATCTATATCAATTGACTGGTAATGGGTTATCAAATCCCAGGTCGATGACATTTCTTCAGAAAAGTGGGGCGTCTATCAATAGAGTTATAATATCAGAAAATGGTCGGGAATTGTTGATGGCTACAACTAAAGGTCTCATTAAGTATAGCTTAATTAACAGTCAGTTCACAAGAGTCCCACCCAAAGTTAATTTAGAATCCATTGCTATCAATGGAAATGTCGTTCCGCCTTCTCTTGCAAGTGAATTCAAAATCAGAAGTTCTTCAGTAAATTTAGATTTTGAGTTTTCCGGATTAAGTTTCATTGATGAAAATGCTGTACGATACCAACAAAAACTATCCGGTATAGACGCAGATTGGTCAGAACTACACCCGGGTCGTAATATTCGTTATGCAAACGTTCCAAGTGGTACGTATACGTTTCAGGTTAGAGCCCATAATTCTGATGAGACGTTTTCAATACAACCGGCAACAGTCACATTTACTATTGATACTCCTCTATGGAAAACAACATGGGCAAGACTACTATATGTTATTCTCTTTGTTACAGTATTATTATTTGTAATTCGAAAAAAAATTAAAAAAATTAATCAGGATATAGCTATAAAAAATGAGCAAAGGCAATTTGAGACGATTCAAAAAATAACAGCTACAATTGCCCATGACATTAAGAACTCTGTTTTTAGTTTGCTTTTGCTATCAAAAAATCTTGAAAAAAGGTTTGAGGATGAAGACTTTAGAAAAGATGCCATAGAAACACTGGAGAATACCACAAACCACTTAAACAATTTGATGCAAAAACTACAAGAGAGTAAACCTTCCTGGGATATTGTACGATCAAAATCAAGCATATCGGAAACAATTCAGTCAGTCGTTAACAGATTACGACATGAAACCCAGCATAATATTCATATTGTATTTGAGCCAAAACCGGAGTTACAATGGCTACATGACTCGGCAGCAATAGAGCGAATATTGGAAAACCTTATAAAAAATGCAATTGAGGCCATAACAGGAACCGGAATCATCCAAGTGAGATTAAAAAAGGTCCAAGGTATTTTAATTTTAGAAGTAGAAGATAACGGGTCGGGTTTCTCTGAGAATTTTTACAACGAAAAACTTTTCAAACCATTTCAAACAACAAAAAGTCAAGGGCTTGGCTTGGGACTGTTTACCGTCAAAGAGCTTGTTAAAGCCCACAATGGAAAGCTTAAAGTAAAGCGCAAGCCTGAAAAGGGTACTATTTTTATAATTGAGTTTGAGGAAGATTATTAGCCCGGGTAGTTAAACCAGAAATTTATTGTTGGCTGCGTTGAAGATTAAAAGGTAAAGCTGAGGGTACTCAGGTACCCTGCGCTCATTTTCTACTTTCGCCTTGCTACCAAACAAATTTGAGGGTGAATAATCTGGATTAAGTTTTCTATTCGGAAGCAAACAGAGAAGCACTTTCCCAAACATTACGGTCATATATTACAGAGAGTTTATTATTGCCTACCAAAGCAACATGAATAATACCCTCTTTATCTCTCAAACGCTCTGATAGTGAAGTATATTCAGAGCTTGAAATGACTTCCGTTGACCAACCCAAATCCGAAGTCAACTTAGAATCGAAAAACTCAACAGAACCATTACTTCTGATTACTGATGCATTAACCAATTTAAACTGTGCTTTCAAAACTTTCTCTTCTATGGATTTAAGTGTTAAATCATATTCAGAGGAAATATAAAAGCTTACAGTTGCTCTTTTTCCGTCGAATGAAAACTCGCTTATATCGGAGTATTCATCAAACTCATTTTCAATTAAAACAGCACAGTATACACAACCAAGGGAGTTAAAGTATAACTTCACGCTATCGTATGTATTGTTGCTATTTTCGGTGATTAAATTATTCTGCACGAACAAGGACATCAAAGCGAAAGTGATTAAAAGGAATTTCATGAGTTATATAAGTTTAAAAGTTAGAGTTCCTAAATTTCATTGTTTTCATCATGTACGAAATAGTTGAGATCTTGGATTAATAAATAACTCCCTTTGATTCTTATTCCTTACTTAAAAATTTAGGCTAAATAGAATTGGTTTCTATATATTCACCCCAATATCAATGCCTTCTAATAACCAAAATGAGTTTAAAATGAGTAATAAGTTCGATCGTCGTGATTTTCTTAAACTTTCAACCTTAGGTTTAGCCGGTGCTGGAATATTGGGTTGCTCAACAAATGAATCAGGCTCAGTTACAGGGATTTCATCAACCCAAACGTTTAATATGAGCGGTTACGCTGCTCCTAAGTTGGAAACCGTAAGGATTGGAATAATTGGAATTGGGAATCGGGGAATTGGCGGTGTTAGGCGATTAAGACGAATTGAAGGAGTGCAAATTACAGGCATTTGTGACATTGAACCCGACCGCGTTGACAGAGCAGTGCAGCTATTGGAAGGGTATGATCAAAATCCAAGAAAATATTCAGGACGATCTGATGCATGGAAAGAAATGTGCGATAGCAATGATGTTGATTTAATCTACATTTGTACGCCCTGGGATCAACATGCTGAACAAAGTGTTTATGCCATGGAAAACGGGAAACATGCCGCTGTTGAGCTTCCTGCTGCCAAAACTATAGAAGAATGCTGGCAATTGGTTGAAGTTTCCGAAAAAACAAAGAAACACTGTATGATGCTTAGCAACACGTGCTATGATTTTTTTGAAATGATGGTTATGAATATGGCGCATCAGGGTTATTTCGGCGAAATCGTGCATGGCGAGGGCGCCTACATTCACGACCTCATGGAAATGAACTTTTCTGAAACTTACTATCATGATTTATGGCGATTGGAAGAAAATTCAACCCGGGATGGTATGTTGTATCCGCCTCATGCCATTGGCCCTATGTCTAAATTAATGAATATTAACTGCGGCGACCAAATGGACTACCTGGTTTCGGTTTCGACTAGTGATTTCCAAATGGCTGACAGAGCTCGTGAGCTGGCCGAAGAGAATGAAATGTGGAAACCATTCGTGGGTCGAAATTTTCGCGGGAATATGAATACAACAACCATCAGAACCCATAAAGGCAGAACCATTATGGTGCAGCACGATGTAACCTCGCCAAGACCATATTCAAGGATTTATTTAGTTAGCGGAACGGATGGCATTGCACAGAAATGGCCCGGTCCGGCTAGAATTGCCAAAGATCACACAGGGTGGCTTTCGCAGGAAACAATGAAAGAACTTGAGGAGCTTTATACTCCGGAAATCACCAAAAAAGTGGGTGATTTGGCACGTCAGGTTGGTGGTCATGGTGGAATGGATACGATGATGGACTGGCGTTTGGTTGATTGTCTTCGCAATGGACTACCGCTTGATATGGATGTGTACGATGCCGTTTTATGGAGTGCAATAGCGCCGCTAAGTGAACAATCTCTGGCAAATCGTTCTCAATCAGTTGATGTGCCCGATTTTACACGAGGTGCCTGGAAAACGAACCAACAAATGATGGACATCCAATTAAAAAGAGGCGGCGGAACTACCCGCATCATTTAAAAAACTTAACATAAATCCTAACTATATCCTTCCTTGATACTATCTCAACTCGACTGGATTATAATCGGCATATTTTTCGCCATTTTGCTTTCTATTGGATATCTGGCATCCTATAGGGCAGGTAAAAATACCACCAACTTTTTTCTATCAGGCAGAAACATGCCTTGGTGGTTATTGGGGGTTTCTATGGTTGCAACCACTTTTTCGGCAGATACGCCAAATCTCGTTACGGATATTGTACGAACAGGTGGAGTTGCCAGTAATTGGCTTTGGTGGGCATTTTTGCTAACAGGGATGCTCACCGTTTTCGTGTATGCTAAACTTTGGAACAGATCGCAGGTAATGACCGACCTGGAATTTTACGAAATACGTTATTCCGGGAAAATGGCGGCATTCCTTAGAGGCTTCAGAGCGGTATATCTCGGGTTTTTCTTTAATGTGATGGTAATTGCATCCGTATCACTTGCATTCATAAAAATTGCGGCAGTTATGCTGGGCTTGCAGCCGGGAGTCGCCTTAATCATCGCTTCTGCCATTGTGGTTTTTTACAGTAGTTTAGGTGGATTGAAGTCTATTTTGTGGACAGATTTGTTTCAGTTTTCTTTTGCGATGTTTGGAGCGGTTATAGCCGCAGTGTACATCATCGGGTCGCCCGAGGTTGGAGGAATGACAAACTTGTTAGCTCATCCGAATGTGGCAGACAAACTTAGTTTGGTACCCAGTATTTCACAGCCCGAACTATTCATAAGTATTTTTCTCATTCCAATTGCCGTGCAATGGTGGGCCGTTTGGTATCCCGGAGCTGAGCCGGGAGGCGGGGGATATGTCGCCCAGCGTATGCTGGCAGCAAAAGACGAATCTCATGCAGTTGGGGCTACTTTACTGTTTAACTTTTTCCATTATGCGCTAAGACCATGGCCCTGGATTTTAGTAGGGCTCGCATCCCTTATCGTTTTTCCGGACATCGCCAGTATGGTTGCAAAATATCCGGATGTTCCTATTCAGTACATCCAGAATGATTTTGCCTACCCGGCAATGTTGCGTGAGTTTTTACCGGCAGGGTTATTGGGACTGGTAGTGGCGTCGCTCATTGCCGCCTATATGTCAACGACGGCATCTCAACTTAACTGGGGTTCGTCTTATTTGGTCAATGATTTTTATGGGCGTTTTTACAAGCCCGACGCCACTGAAAAGCAAAAAGTTCGTTTCGGACGATTTTCTACGGTTGCACTTATGGTCTGCTCTGTTTTGCTTGCTTTGGTGCTTCAAAATGCCCTTCAGGCATTTCAATATATCCTAATGATTGGCGCAGGAACCGGCCTTATTTATATATTGCGATGGTTTTGGTGGCGAATTAATGCTTACTCGGAAATATCTGCAATGGTGGCAGCCGGTACGTTTTCGCTCATGTTTATTATGATTGAAAACTTTTCTATGGTTCGTCTCGAAAATGACATGGTAGCTGTTTTAGGTTTTGAAACGAGCATGAGTTACTGGAATGTAATTAAGCTATTGGGGACGGTACTTCTCACATCTGCCACGTGGATTATTGTAACGTTGCTAACAAAACCGGTTGATACTGACACTTTACGAAGTTTCTATAGCAGGATTCGTCCCGGTGGTCCCGGATGGGAGCATGTGGTAAAAGGCGCCAAGGCCGAAGGCATTTCCCTTGTTAAAGAAGAAAACCTCAAGTGGGATGTGCCAACCGGAATTCTATGTATGATTTTGGGTACAACCATGATTTACAGTTTGCTCTTTATGATTGGGAATATTTTGTACGGAAATGTGGGTGCTTCATTGATTCTTGGAGTGATGGCTGCAAGCTCAGGATTTTTACTGTCTCGGTTCTGGAGTAAGCTGCGAATGGCTTGATGGTCTGTTTTTAAAATAATCTGATGAAAACGAAAAACCTTAGTTTGGTAATCATGGCTGCCGGTTTGGGCAGCCGTTTTGGAGGACTTAAACAACTTGAAGCTGTTGGTCCCAATAACCACATCATTATGGATTATTCTATTTTTGATGCGGTTAAAGCCGGTTTTGGGAAAGTTGTGTTTGTCATCAATAAACAACTTGAAGAAACCTTCCGCGGGTTAATTCTGTCTCGATATCAAAACAAGATAGAAACAGAACTTGTGTTTCAGGAGTTGGATATGCTTCCCGAAGGTTTTGAAGTACCTGAAAAAAGGGTGAAACCTTGGGGAACCGGACATGCACTTTTAGTAGCCGAAAAAGCCCTTCAATCAAACTTTTGCGTTATCAATGCCGATGATTTTTATGGCTATCCGGCTTTTAAAGATGTTGCTCATTTTTTAAATCAAGTCGACCCGTTAACGAATTCCTATTGTATGGCAGGCTACCGGTTGCATAAAACACTATCCCCCAATGGTATGGTTTCACGAGGGGTGTGCAAACTTAATGATAGTGGATTTATGGAAAATGTAACCGAGCATACTAAAATTGAAATTCGTGGTAATGAAATAGTTTCTGCTGTAAACGGAGGTATTCAAAAATTGGAACCCAACTTACTTGTTTCAATGAATTGCTGGGGGTTTACTCCTCGAATATTTGCATATTTGAGAAATGATTTTTTGCAATTCTTGAAAGAAAAAGGGCGTGAAACAACATCCGAATTTCATTTACCGGCTGTTGTTGACAGACTTGTACAAAAAGAGGAAGCCGGTGTGCGGGTTTTTGATTCAAAATCCGACTGGTTCGGAGTCACTTATAAAGAAGATTTAGAGAATACCCGCCAGAAAATCCGTCAAAAGGTAGTTCATGGTGAATACCCTCCGACCCTTTAGCCCGGATTATTCACACCATTAACAACAGTTGCGTGCAAAATCAGTTACATACACTATTCAACCAATTCGATGCCGATACCCAGGCTGATTCTTTTATAGAAGTTGGTTCCGGACATATCCATCAAACATTTCGGGTGATACCTGCTATCCAAAATCATCCCGGATTTATTCTCCAAAAGTTTAACACATCTGTTTTTCCGAACTATCAGGATGTGATGGAGAATACCCTCATGGTCACTAAGTTTTTAAAAGATAAATCCGATTTTGGCGGTCTCTATCAAATTTCACACCCCATAAAAACTATATCCGGGAGTTGGCATGTTATAGATGAATCATCTAATGTTTGGCGACTTTTGACCAGAATCACACCCGGTATAAGTTACGACGCTGTACCGAACGAGACCGTCGCTTTAGAAGCAGGGAAAATTTTCGGAACATTTTTAAGCGAATTGAATGACTTTCCGGTCCAACGTTTGCATGAAGTTATCCCCGATTTTCATTCCCTAAATATGCGGTACCAACAACTTTTACAATCGATAGATAGCAATGCTTCCAACCGATTGGTTGAAGTAAAAGAAGAAATTATATTTGCGAAAAAGATGCAGGGTATTTTGCAAGAGATACCAAGTCAATATGAGTCAGGCAATCTTACCAAAAGGGTAACTCACAATGATACAAAGCTCAACAATATCATTTTTGATGAATCTAATTGTGCACTGGCAGTCATTGATTTAGATACGATTATGCCGGGTTTGTCCCTGTATGACTTTGGAGATTTGGTTCGAACAGCTGCGATTTACGGTAGAGAAGACAGTCCCGAAATTTCATTCAGTCTGCCACTCTTTAAAGCAATAACCGAAGGTTATCTCCGGCAAATGAAGTCAATCTTGACACCTGCCGAACTGGAACTACTACCACTTGCTCCACAATATATGGCTTACATTATTGGCATACGTTTTCTCACGGATTATTTAAACGGTGATATTTACTACAAGGTCGATCATCCAAAACATAATATTCAACGTGCTCGCTCCCAATTCCGCCTTTTAAAGTCTATGACGGCAAATTTTGATGAATGTGTTAAGGTGGTTAAATCTTGCTAATATCAAAAATTGAACATGAATAATTCGGGATAAATATACCTTACTTGGAAAAATGGTATTTTGGTAAAATAATCATTACACAACCCGTTAAAACTATGCGCTATATTGTATTCCTTTTCATTGCTGCTTTCCTGATTTCATGTTCGACTGAATCAACATCTCCGTTTTTTGAAGTTGATTCGGATGGCTCTCTAAAACTTTCATCACCCGATGGAGACAACACTATTACGTTTTTACTGGACGATGGAATTCCTTATTACGCTGTAGATCGAGGCGAAATGGCCATCATCACAAACTCACGATTGGGATTTGAGTTGCAGGATATGGAGGATTTGAAGGATGGGTTTGTAATTGAATCGTATAATTTCAATCAGCATGATGAAACATGGGAACAAGTTTGGGGTGAAAAGCAGCTTATTCGGGATCATCATAATGAAATGCGCATACATTTGAAGGAAGAGTTCGGTCTTGAGCGTGACCTTTTTATTGTTTTCCGTGCTTTTGATGATGGAATTGGATTCAGGTACGAATTTCCGGATCAGCCAAACTTGCAGGAGTTCAATATTGTGGATGAATTTACCGAGTTTACTCTAACCGCTGATCACAAAGCTTGGTGGATTGGGGCTTACCAATGGAACCGATACGAGTATTTAACACGGACTTCATACGTCTCGGAAATTGATACGGTAATTACACCTTTAACCATGCGCACAGACGAAGGACTTTACCTGAGTTTTCATGAGGCTGCTCTGGTAGATTATTCTACCATGACGCTGGAGCGAACCGACGGACTTACCCTTTATTCAAATATTCAGCCTTGGCACGATGGAGTACGCGTTCGGGCAAAAACACCATTTGTAACACCTTGGCGTACACTACAAATTGCTGAAAATCCCGGTGATTTGATAACTTCATACCTGATTTTAAACCTTAACGAGCCCAATAAAATCGAAGATACTTCATGGATAGAGCCGGCTAAATATGTGGGAATTTGGTGGGAAATGCACTTGGATAAATCCACTTGGGGAAGCGGGGAAAGACATGGAGCAACCACAGAAAATGCCAAGCGCTATATCGATTTTGCCGCTGAACATGGTATACCTCATGTGCTGGTGGAAGGTTGGAATATTGGGTGGGATGGCGAATGGTATGCCGACGGCGTAGTATTCGATTTTACAGAGCCTTACCCCGATTTTGATCTGCATGGTGTTGCTCAGTACGCTTTAGATAAAGGAGTGCGATTGATGGGGCATCACGAAACCTCTGCCAGCGTGGAGCATTACGAATCCCAAATGCACGAAGCTTATCAGTTGTATGAGGATTTAGGTGTTCGTGCGGTAAAGACGGGTTATGTTGGTCATGGACAGGAAATTTTCTGGACGGATGAAGACGGAAATCGTAATTATGAATGGCATCATGGGCAGCATATGGTACGTCACCATCAAAAAGTGGTTGAATTGGCTGCTCAGCATAAAATTCTACTTAACGTTCACGAAGGGGTTAAAGACACAGGTTTACGCCGTACATGGCCCAACCTTATGACACGTGAAGTTGCAAGAGGTCAGGAATATAACGCATGGGGATGGGGAGAAGAAGGTGTTTGGGATGGAAACGGAAATCCGCCTAACCACGTGTTGTTGTTACCCTTTACCAGAAACCTTTCCGGACCTTTTGATTACACACCCGGTATAGTCGATTTACTTTTTGAAGAATATCGTCCGGAACACAGGGTGAACCACACACTGGCAAAAGAACTTGCTTTGTATGTGGTAATTTACAGCCCATTGCACATGGCAGCCGATTTGCCCCAAAATTATAAAGAAAGATTAGACGCTTTCCAGTTTATCAAGGATGTCCCTACCGATTGGTACGATACAAAAGTGTTGCATGCTTCGGTTGGTGAATATGTTACTATAGTTAGAAAAGACCGGAACTCCAACGATTGGTATTTGGGCAGTATTACCGATGAAGAAGCCCGTGAGTTTTCTATTCTACTCGATTTTCTTGATGAAGGTGTAAGCTATACGGCTCAAATATACCGTGACTCCGATGATGCCGACTGGGTGAGCAACCCATACGGTTTTGTTGTGGAAGAAGTTGATGTAAAAGCGGGAGATGAATTTTTAATAAAACTTGCTCCGGGCGGTGGTATGGCAGTTCGCTTTATGGCGGTTGAGTAACCTGCTTGATTCATGACTTTATTTGTGATTAATTAATAAATACTTACATTAATGAATGTTCCGGTATCTTAAACCAATTATCAAAAACTTCAGGCTCATGAAACAAGCAATTTTTACAGTTACAGCCCTATTTCTTTTGGCAGGATGCGGAGTTATGGAACCACAACCGGTTGATTTAGATAAAAGTTTAGAGGTCGATTTCAGTATTGATAGAACAGAAATCGTTTCAGGAGATCGTTTTACTGCTACCTACACGATTCGAAATACAACTGAAGAAAGTGTAGAAGTTTTTTCTTTGTGTGCTAGTCTTGCAAACGTTGCGGTATCTGATGGAAAGGAATATATCAACTTTTTTGGCACTGGTAGAGGTTGTCGACCTATAGTTAGAACTGTTGAGATCAATCCTAATGAAACGCTGTCTCTTGAATGGGATGTACATGCTTTTAAACTTGATCGCGAAATTGGACAGGTTGGGTATGATACGTTATTAGTAGCTCCGGGTGACTATATCATAAGAGTTTATCCCAATATTGAAACAATAAATGGTGAAATAACGCCGAATTTGGTAAATGGTGCTGCTTTTAAAGTGTATTGAGTATCTATATAAAAATAAAATCTTTAGCCATTAAAATTTATAGTAAATTGATTCTGAATATTTACTTAATTCCGGTATACTGATATATGAGTCAAGATATTCGTTGGGAACAAAGATTTTCTAACTTTAAAAAAGCCTTGAATAAACTTACTGAGGCAGTCAATTATATTTCTAGGCAAGATAAATTGGAAGGCAACAACGCTCACCGCACTGTTTTTGATGAGATGTTGAAAGAGGGTTTAATCCAGCGATTTGAATACACTCATGAGCTAGCGTGGAATGTAATGAAAGACTACGCAATCTATCAAGGAATTACAAATGTTGGAGGAAGCAGAGATGCTGCAAGAGAGGCATTTCAACTAAACTTGGTACCTGATGGACAAGTGTGGATGGATATGATAAGTAGCCGAAATAAAACATCTCACACATATAATGTAGAAACAGCTGATGAAATTTTTGATAAGATAATGAATGATTACTACCAGGCTTTTTTAGATTTTGAAAGCTCGATGAATGAAAAGATTCACAAATAAAATGAACAATACAATTGAAAAAAGTAACACAGGGCTAACAGAAAAGGAAAAAGAGGCTATAATTAAAGTCTTTTCAAAATATCCCGAAATAGAGAAGGTGATACTTTATGGTTCTAGAGCAATGGGTAACTTCAAACCTGCTTCTGATATAGACCTTTCATTAGTTGGCGATGGTGTTAGTTTAAGCTTGCTTTCAAAAATTGAAACTGATCTGGATGATTTGTTATTACCATATAAATTTGACATCTCTATTTATAACAAAATAACGAACCCCGAATTTTTAGATCACATAAATGGAGTCGGCAAATCAATTTATACAAGCAATTAGCTTTTTCTTTCAAAATGACGAATAAGCAGGTTTAGTTCATAGCGCTGATAAAGTGCTACCACTCAATCTCGTCAACCAATTTAATATCTCTTGAAGAGTTTCCAACCTGTATTTCGTATGTACCCGCTTCAAGCACCCACTTTTCTTGTTTGGGATGAAAGTATTTAAAAGAACTCTTATCTAAATTTATTTGAACTTTACTGGGTTCTCCGGGTTCGAGGTGAATTTTTTGGAAGCCCTTCAGTTCGTGAGTTGGTCTTTTGACAGTAGGGTTTTTATGATGAATATAAATCTGAACTACTTCGGCTCCTTTTCTGTCACCTGTGTTGGTAATAGAACATTCAACAAGAACTAAATTATCGGTTTGGGTAATCTTAAGATTTGAAAACTCAAAAGTAGTATAGGAAAGCCCATAACCAAACGGGAATACTACTTCTTTTTTAAACGTATCGAAATAACGGTAACCCACAAAAATATCTTCGGAATACTCAACAGTTTTATTTCCGGGAAATTGACCTATGCAGTGAGAAGGATATTCCTCATGCGAGTTGGCAAATGTTACCGGCAGTTTGCCGGAAGGATTGGTTTCGCCGAAAAGGGTTTCTGCAATGGCGGTGCCACCTTCCATACCCGGATACCATGCATGCAAGTAGGCGCGAGTTTGGGGTAACCAATTATCCATTTCCACATTGCTTCCACCCATCAAAACAACGGCTGTATTTTTATTTACATCAGTTATTTTGTTGATGAGTTCTTCCTGATCAAAAATCAACTTCAGGTTCATTTTGTCACGAGCTTCGGCATCGTAAGTTCCTTCGCCCCAGGGCATGCCTTCATGACCGTGAATCCACCCTCCAACAAAAATAACTGCGTCGGCTTTTTGGGCAATTTCAATAGCCTCTTGCAAAAGTTCTTTATTGGAAGATCGGGCTAATTCGGTTTTGCTACTATATTCTCGTGATTGGGAAGCTGCTTCGCCCGGAAGTTTTCTGAAAAGGGTTTTGTCGTAATAAGGCTCATATCCTACGGCATATATCACATCACAAAAGTCACTTACTATTTTTTTGAGGCCCTCCAGTGGCGTGATTTCATATGGCGGGCGAACTTGCGAGCTACCTCCGCCCTCTGCAAATACACGGGAAGCATTATGCCCGATTACTGCCAGTGTTTTTATTTCTCTTTTATTAAAAGGAAGGAGCCCGTCATTTTTTAATAATACAACGCCTTCTCTTGCTACCTCAAGTGCTGCTTCTTGGTGTTCCTGTACATTTCTTTTGCCCGTTCCGTGATCAGATAGGGCAGTAGTTCTTTGCATCAAGCGTAAAATTCTACGCACTTTATCATCAACATAACACTCATCAACAGTACCGCTTTCTATATATCTTTTGGCAGGGTTAGCCAAATAAAATTCATCATAAACGGGTCGGTTAAAATCTCGTACCAACTCAGTACCCATTTCAATATCAGTGCCATAGAGAAGTGCTTCTTTAGTATCCTTTACAGATGCCCAATCGCTTATTACAACACCATCAAATTTCCAATCACCCTTAAGAATACGGTTGTTCAGGTATTCGTGGTGGGTTGCGTATTGTCCGTTTACCTTGTTGTAAGCTCCCATGATGCTCCACGCTTTACCCTCTTGCACTACGACACGAAATGCAGGTAAATAAATCTCGTGAATCGCTCGCAAACTTACACGAACATCAATATTATGCCGATCAGTTTCCTGATTGTTAACGGCATAGTGCTTTGGGCACGCAGCTACTCCTTGACCTTGTAATCCCTTTACATACTCAGTTGCCAGTTTACCTGTTAAAAAGGGATCTTCGCTAAAGTACTCAAAATTTCTGCCGTTTAAAGGGCTTCGGATAATGTTTATTCCAGGTCCGAGTAAAACATGTTTTCCTCTGTTCTTGGCTTCGCTACCAAGAATATTGCCATATTTGTTTGCTAAATTTTTGTTCCATGTACTTGCCAAGCAAATACCTACCGGCAAATAGGTAGAATGGTCATCGGCATTGTCTATGGGAAACCAACCTCTACCTTGTTCGTGACGCACACCATGCGGTCCATCCGAAAAAACCAGTTCAGGAACACCCAACCTCGGTACTCCACCGGATGTAAACGAAGAGCTTGCATGAATAAGTGAAATTTTTTCATCAAGCGTTAGTTGGCTAGTAATATCATCAATATCGTCAATTTTTTCTTTTCTCATAGCATGTAGTTTGATTGCTAAGCAAGCTACATATTATCTACGTTTTTATAAAAGAATTAAATCCAATTATTCAATATCAATTCACAAAAGCTTATTGGTTATCTAGTGTATCAAATAACATATCAAGCCGTTCAAGATCTAAAGGTTTTTCAAGGTATCTATTTTCTAACCCATACTTTTTTGCCTTTTCAATATCTATAGGACTTAAAGAACTGGTTAGTATGAAAAACTCAATTTTATGAGGAAAATCAATTTTGTGAAATTCTTCAAGAAACTCCCATCCATTCCATACCGGCATATTGATATCGACAATAATTACCTGAGGCATTAGTTTGTTCTCCCCCAACATTTTCACCAAGCCATCAAAAGCTTTTTTTCCATTTTCAAAGGTAACTATATTACTTACCCTGTTCGATTTAATAATAAATCTTTTGGCAACAATTGTTGCAATTGGATCATCTTCAATCAACCATAAAAGATCTATTCTATTCACAAGGTAAATAAACTGTAAATGTCGTTCCTTCGTCGGGCCTGCTTTGAACTTCAATATTGCCGCCCATAGCAATGGCTTGATTCTTGCTAATAAACAACCCTAATCCTTTTGAATCTTTAAATCCATGAAAGGTTTTGTACATACCAAAAATTTTGTCTTTATACCTGTCCAGGTCTATTCCTAATCCATTATCTTTAAACTTTAGATGCAAAAAGGAATTAGATTTTTCACAACTTATCTTTACATAGCTTTCACGATCTGGAGATTTAAACTTTAGTGCATTCGTTACTAAATTAAATATGATACTTTCGACATATGCAGGAATACCTTTTACGTACACATCTTCAGGAATTTCATTGATGACTTTAACACCTGAGTTTTGGGCTATTAACGATACGTTAGCTATCGCTCTTGTTAATATTTTGCTGATATTTATGTCTGATTTTGGCTTTTGATCAGATAGGTTAATATCTAACACCTCATTTAAATGACCAATAGTTTCATTAAGGTTGTCTGACGACTCCTTAAGCATTTGCACATACATATTCTCAAAAATTAAGGGCTCTTCAAGTTCAAGCAATGAAATAAGTCCTTGCATATTTGATGTGTGTGAGCGCAGGTTGTGAGATACGATATGGGTAAAGTTTCGGAGTCTCTTGTTTTGCTCTTCTTCCACCCTAAGTAAGTTGGTAATTCGGTTTAAGTTCTCAGTAGCGGCTGTAATATCAGTAACTAATGACAATACCCTTTCATCACCCAAAGCTATAAACCTTGCTTTGAAATATCTGTTTTGTTTATTTACAAATAGCTCATAATTAAATTCAATAAGCTCTTTTTCCTTAAGAGCTTTTTCAATAGCGTTAATTTGTAATACTGCCAGATCCTTAGGCATTGTGTCAGTTACGTTTTTACCAATTATTTCACTTGCATCAAACAATAGATTCTCTGAGTTAGCATTAACATCCAAATAGACACCGTTTTTGTCGAAAACAAAGATAATATCCGGAATAGTTTGTAGTAGCTTCCTTTGGTATTCTTCACTTTCCCGAATTTGTTTTTCAGCACGTTTTAGTGGCGTAACATCGGTTGATAAGCCAAGTAGTCCAACAAGTTTACTTTTTTCTTCACCATAAATTGGGGACTTAAACTCTAAGAAGTGCTTTTGAGAGTTATCTTTAACCTTAGTCGATACCTCTCTTTTAGATACCTTACCATTTAAAACTTCTCTATCAATTTCAACCAGGTTATTTGAAGTCTCTTCATCAAAGAAATCATAATCTGATTTGCCTTTGAGTTCATCTAAATCACACTTAAAAATTTTAAGAGCTGTTTTATTTGCATACGTATAACGCGATTTTGTATCCTTCATATAAACAGCCACAGGTACGTTATCAAGAGCAACTTGAAGAATCTTGGTTCGCTCGTAAGCCTCTGTTAACTTAATTGCAGCCCTTTTTTGTTCGGTTATATCTGTAATATTTATTGATACTGCTCTTATAGTATTATTTTTGCTAAATACCGGATAAAAATGATAGTTGTACCAGAAATTATCATTATCTACTGGCACCATGTATTCTTGCTCAATAAAGTTACCTTTTAGCGCATCATTAAAATGGAGCTCAAAAGTGGCCTCAAAACCAGGCATAATATATTTCTTAAAACTTTCATTAAGCTTAGGCTTTTCCCCAAAAGCCCATAATATGCCATTTTCGGCGGTTTTATTCAGATTCAAGATACTGTAATCTTTGCCAAGAAGGATGTTATGATCCAGGGTGCTGTCTAATATGCTTCTGAGTTTTGTTTCCGACTCTTCCAGTTCTCTTTTTTTCTCGCTGAGTAGAATGGTTCTTCCTAAGGAATCGGCAAACGAGGTCATAATATTACGCTCATCAGGAGTAATTACGCGCTCGTTTTGGCAATCGTCGAACCCAATAAAACCCCAAAATCTATTCAAAACAAAAACAGGTATAAGTAAAATAGTTTTGATACTCTGTGCATCTAAAAAGTTTTTCGAGCCTTCATCCTCGAAAGAACTTATTGTACCTTCAAATACTTTTCGTTTATATAAAGTCTCTTTAAAAAATGGAAAATTTTCCATTGGAAGATCTTGCAGGTCTTCATTGTTTATTTCTGCTAATTCTTCATGGGCGGCCCATTCTGCAATATGACTCGTGAATTGTGCATCTATAGAGTTTTTGAAAAGATAGGTTCTGTCAACATTCATAGCTTTTCCGAGCAAAGCTAAACAATGATCTATTGTACTTGACCAATCTTCATTTTGAGTTATATGAACAATACTCTCTGCCACCGCTCCTAAAAGTTCGCTTTTATGTATCGCAACCGATTCGGCAAGTTTCAGTTCATCCGCTTTTTTTCTAAGCTCAATTTCGGCTAATTTAGTTTCCGTTATATCTATGTGTGTTCCCAAAATTTTTGAAGATGGGCTTCCATCAGTATTCCGTAAGTTTTTAGCCCTAGACCATATCCAAACAGAATGACCTTTTTTATGAACCAATCTAAAATAGTTTTCATAAGCTTCATTCATGTCACCGGTGTAATAATTAATAAATACTTCTCTAGCTTTTTCAAAATCATCGGGATGAAGTAATTCTTCCCATATTTTGTGACCTCTGTGCCCTAGATTGGCAAAATCTTCTTCTTTATAACCAAGCATTTCAAAATATTCGGGACTGCACCAAAGGGTTCTTGTTTCCAGGTCATACTCCCAAGCGCCCGTGTTCGAAACCGAGATAATTGAGCGATACCTCTCTTCATTTTCTATTAATTTCTTTTCAACAGCTTTTCTATGGGTTATATTTTCCTTAACGGCTAGGTAATGGGTGATTTCTCCCTTATCATTAATAATTGGGCTTATATTTACAGCTTCCCAATAAAAAGAACCATCTTTTTTCTTGTTTCTTAGCTCGCCTGTCCATGTATCACCATTAGAGATAGTTTTCCATAGTTGCTCGTAAAAAGAAGGTTGTTGATGTCCTGATTTTAAAATATTCGGATTTTCCCCTACTACTTCTTCAAATGTATAACCGGTTAAGCTTTCAAACTGTGGGTTTACATATTCTATTCTACCATCTGTATCGGTTATTACAATACTAACAGGGCTTTGTTCAACGGCCTTACTTAGTTTCAACAACTCTGTTTCAAACTTCACCTGTTCAGATATATCACGAACAGTTAATAGTACCGCATTAATTGCCGGGTTATCCCAAAGATTTTGAGCACTTCCTTCTAACCATACCCAACCTTTTGCTTTATGGATATGCCTGTATTTCGCTCTATAGGCCCTATCCGGATTTTCTAGCATTTCAGCCCAAATACGAGCTGTTTCAGGAATGTTATCAGGATGAACAATATCTTCCATTCCTTTACCAATCAGTTCTTCAGGTTTATATCCGGTAATTGTTTCACAAACAGGACTCACATAAACCTGCTTAGATTCTTCATCAAGCAATACTACTATATCCGCAAAATTATTGAGAACAACCCTGAATTTTTCCTCGCTTGTTTTTAGTGCAAGCTCATATTCCTTTTGCTTGGTGATGTCCGTAATAATACCATACCACAAGGTGCTGCCATCTTCTAGTCGTTCAGGTCTTGCATTAGAAATACGCCATTGAACGCCTTTGTTGGGTAAGACTACCCTGAACTCACAGTTGAAGATGTTAAGAGATGCTGCTGAATCGTAAATATCCTGTGTAACCCGTTCTATATCATCGGGGTGAAGGCGTTCGAAAACAGGTTGAGCATCGGTTTGGACTTCATGAGGCAAGTATTCATATATTTCTTTCATACCAATACTAGAAAATGGGAAAGAAGTTTTTCCATCGGGTGTTAACTTAAACTGATATACAACACCCGGGACTTGATCAACAAGTTTATGCATCATTTCACTTGTATTTTTTAACTCTTCTTCAAGTCGCAGTTTATAAGTAATATCTTGATCTGAGCCCCTGTAACCTATAATTTCTTTTTTTTCATTATAAACAGGCGATGCACCTGTTGAAACCCAAATAATTGTATCATCCTTTCTTTTGATTTGGTTTACGAATCCTCGGAAAACTTCTCCCTTTTCTGCTAACTTATAGGTTGTACGTTTAAACTCTTCCCTGCTATCTTTAGGATGCAGGTCAAAATAGTTAATCTTTCCAATTAGCTCCTCAGGTTTATAACCCCAGATCTTTTCCGCTATAGGGCTAACATAAATGAAATCTCCGTTAACATCTACCTCCCAAATTACTGATTGGTTGGTTTCAGCAATTTGCTTGAATCTTTCTTCACTGCTTTTAATTTCTCTATCTCTCTCTATTCTATCAGAAATATCTCTAAATATTCCCAGTAGACTTTCTTGTTCGTTATAGATTACTTTAGTCGCAATGATTTCAACAGGTATTATTTCGTTCCATCGGGTAACTATTTCGTGTTCTAATGGGGTAGTTTTTTTTCTATAGGATAACTCTTCAATAGTTTTCTTGAATATATTATTACTTTTTTCTGTTATACTGCTTGGATGTAGCTTTGTAATATTTAAACCAATTAATTCATCCTGTGTCCTTTTAAATAATGACTCGGCTGCTTTGTTTGTAGCCAATACTGCTTCGTCTTTAATTGAAGCTATAACCATTGCGTCGCCCGCATAATCGAATAAGTCTTTTAATTGATTCTCGTTCTCTTTTAGTATTTTTTGACTACGAATTTGTTCTGATATATCTATAAAGCTAATTACTACTTCTTTAATAGAACTGTTGGAATCAATAACAGGAAAGCCACTAACTAATACCCAAGTTGTTTCAACATTATCAACATGTTTGATTCCATAAACGCAATTGTTTATAGGTTTTAGTGTACTAAGTACTTTAGATACCGGGTAATCTTCGGGTTCAATTTTTTCGCTTTCTAAATTGACAAAACTCCAACTCGCATCACTTATACCTTTCCCCAAAGCTTCATTATGTTTTAAGTTAAGAAGTTCTAAAGCTTTTTGATTTATTTCAATAATAGAGGAATCGGCTCTATGAACTACTACTCCTGCTTCAAGCGTATCAAGCAACCCCTTATATCTTAGTTTGCTTAATTCTAATCGAGAAGACTCTTCCTTTTGCTTGGTTACATCACAGGCAACAGCAAAGATTTTGTTTTCCTTAGGGTATGGATGAGAATTCCAAGATAACCATTTGTATGTGCCATCTTTACATTTGTACCTGTTTACAAACTGATAGATGGTTGACCCATTAATAACTTTGGAAAGTGATTTTTTAGTGGCATCTATATCATCGGGATGAACAAAATCTATCCAAGGTAAAGATGTTAACTCTTCTTTTGACCAACCCAGCAATTTCTCCCATGCAGGGTTCAAAGTTTTGAAATACCCATCGTAGCCGGCAATACACAATAAATCTACTGAGAGGTTAAATATTCTATCAATATCATTTAGATACGATTCATGTTTTTGCTCAAGCCCGTTGTTTTCAATAAATCGTTGCCCACCAATTAATAAACTCCCATTAATAGTTAGGTTTAGTTCAATTGATAAAGAAGTATCCTGGTATTCAAAGTTTTCAACAGTTTTACATGTTGAAGACTCGGTTTTTAAGCACGATGTTTCAAAACTAGATATGTTATTATCAGATAGAAAACTATCCAAAAATGCCACATCTATATTTCTATTATTTAAGTTCCGGATTAGTCGCTTATTAACCCAGTATTTTTTCTTATCCAAATCATAAACCCATACTCCTTCAGAACAGTTTTCGTCATAGAAGTCGAATAGAGTAAGGTCTCTACTTAGGGCTTCTATAAATTTTACTTTAATAGTATCCACTTTTAATGCAATTTATTCTAAAACACTGCTATACTAAGCGTTCGTTTATTCATTTTTCCCATAACTAACACATGCATCTAATAATAAATTAGGACAACAATATTGTAATATACAAAATGGTTAGATAAAACGTTTATTTGCTTAATTGGGACTTTTAATAGGGAGAATTATCTGCTTTGTTGTATTTAAAACCAAAGAAAAAAAGATTAGAAGCCTGTTTAATCGTTTTTAACAATTGATTTTTCAAACAAAACCGGATTTGTTGAATAGGGTTACGTCAAGTAATCTGCTAAACATAAACTTGGCTATTATGCATTTACAAACTATTTTCTATCAAATACTTAAGCTAACTAAATAAAATTCGATCTGTTTTGAGTACACATGTTACAACCGAAGGTAAATTATTATGGAAGCCAACACAAAAACAAATTGATGCTTCCAATCTAACTAAGCTGTTTAATTACCTGCAGGTCAACCATAATTTGCACTTCCATTCATATCATGATTTATGGCAATGGTCGGTAGATGAACCTGAGACTTTTTGGGCTGTTTTATGGGAATATTTTGACATCCGCTCGCATACGCCGTACAAAAGAGTGTTGTCTAATAAAGAGATGCCCGGCTCAACATGGTTCGATGGCAGCACGTTAAATTTTGCCGAATATGTTTTTCGGATGAAGCAAAATACTCCGGCACTTTTCTTTAAAAGTGAACAACATTACACAAAAGCAGTTTCCTGGAATGAACTCGAGAAAGAAACTGCATCTATTGCAAATTGGCTTAAGAATTGCGGTGTTGAAAAAGGTGACAGGGTTGCCGCATTTATTCCAAATATCCCTCAGGCTTTTAGTGGTATGCTTGCTACGGCGTCAATTGGTGCCGTTTGGTCGTCTTGTTCTCCCGATTTTGGTATTGATAGTGTTGCTGACAGGTTCGCTCAAATTGAACCCAAAGTTCTTATTGCGGTAAATGGATATTTCTACAATGGGAAAAAGTTTGATAAGGTTGAGACAGTCAATTCTCTACTAACTAAATTACCTACGGTTGAGCAGGTTTTACTTATAAATTATACAAACGAGAAAAATTTAGCTGCTCAACTAACTTCCATTGAACGACCAATAACTATTTTTGATGAGCTTGGTATAGATGAATCCCGGTTAACTTTCGAACCGGTACCATTTAATCATCCACTTTGGGTGTTGTATTCGTCGGGTACTACAGGCTTACCCAAACCTATTGTTCATGGTCATGGTGGAATGTTGTTAGAGCATCTAAAGTATATGGAATTTCATGCCGATGTAAAGCCCGGCGACCGGTTCTTTTGGTTTTCAACAACCGGCTGGATGATGTGGAATGTGGTGTTAGCCGCTTTATTGAGAGGTGCATCGGCTGTTGTGTATGATGGAAGCCCTGCATATCCGTCAATAAGTGCACTGTGGGAATTTGCTGAAGAAACAAAAATGACCCACTTCGGTACATCGGCTTCGTTTATTATCAATTGCATGAAAAATGAAATGAAGCCAAAGGATGATTTTGACTTATCATCATTGCGAGTTGTCGGTTCTACCGGATCACCGCTCCCGCCTGAAGGCTTCAAATGGGTGTATGAAAATATAGGTAAGGATATTGTGTTAAATTCTACCAGCGGCGGAACTGATATTTGTAGCAGTTTCGTTGGCGGAAACCCAATCTTACCGGTATATTCAGGCGAAATTCAGTGTAGAATTTTGGGCGCTTCGGTAAAATCCTACGATGAACATGGGAATGAGCTTATTGATGAGGTGGGTGAAATGGTTATTGACAAACCGCTCCCATGTATGCCCATTTATTTTTGGGGTGATGCCGAAAACACCAGGTATAAAGAAAGCTATTTTGAGATGTATCCCGGAGTTTGGCGTCACGGCGATTGGCTTAAAATTACACCACGCGGTACATGCATTATTTACGGAAGGTCGGATGCCACCTTAAACAAAATGGGCGTTAGAATTGGCACCTCAGAAATTTACAGAGCTGTTGAGGTATTTCCTGAAATTAAAGATAGTTTGATCGTGAGTTTAGAAAAGTCGGATGGGAGTTGGTATATGCCCTTATTTGTAGTGATGAATGATGGAATCAAGCTTGATGAAAAACTTACATCCAAAATTAAGCAATCTATAAAAGAGCGAATTGCACCCCGATTTATCCCGGATGATATCATCCCAATTTCTGAAATACCATATACTTTAAGTGGTAAGAAACTTGAAAAACCGGTGAAGCGTATTTTGGAAGGAAAGAAACCAAGTGAAGTTGCCAGCCCCGATTCTCTACGAAACCCCAATAGTCTGAATCAGTTTGTTGAAATGGGTTTGAAGTAAACTGTAGCCCCAATTCCCAACTCTTAAGTGCATAAAAAAAGGTGTAATTCCTATCCGAAATTACACCTTGAATTGGGTTAGATAAAAAAATCAATCAAAATCTAATTGTGATTGAGAATCATCGGGAGCGGGTGTTTCAGGTCCGTTGCCCGATTTAGAATTTGTATCGTCATCATCATCATCTTTAGCGACTCTGGTAATACCGGCAATAGTATCTGAATCAGATAATCTCATGATACGAACTCCTTGCGTATTACGCCCCATTGAACGAATATCCTTAACATGCATTCGAATAATTTTACCTTTTTGGGTAATAACCATAAGGTCATCGTTATCAGATACTTCCTTAAGAGCAATGAGATCACCTGTCTTCGGTGTTCTCTTAAGTGTTATTACTCCCTTTCCTCCACGGGACTGCTCGCGATAATCACTTACAAGACTACGTTTGCCATACCCTTTTTCGGAAATTGCTAATACGGTTGAATCATGTGTATTTTGAATAACAACCATATCAACAACTTCATCATTGGTATTGTCAAGAGAGATACCCCGAACACCACGGGTGTTACGTCCCATTTCACGAACATCAGTTTCTTTAAAACGGATGGCACGTCCATTTTTGGCCGCAAGAACAATGGTACTGTTTCCATTAGTAAGACTTGCCCCAAGCAGGTAATCGTCATCATCTATATTTATAGCAATGATGCCATCTTTACGAGGGCGACTATAAGCCTCTAAGGTTGTTTTCTTAACAGTTCCGTTTTTGGTAGCCATGATAATGTTATGAGTATTTATATACTCTTCATCATCTAAAGATTTGACCGGAACAAAAGTGCGGATACTATCGTCCTTATCGATTTGAATAAGGTTTACGATTGCACGACCCCGACTTGTTCTGCTGCCTTCCGGAATTTCGTACACTTTTAGCCAGTAACATTTTCCTTTTTCGGTAAAAAACAGGATGTAATTATGATTGGTAGCCACAAAAAGATGTTCTACATATTCTTCATCTTTTGTTACAGCACCTTTCATGCCCATTCCACCTCTTTTCTGGCGGCGATAGCCACTAACAGCAGTACGCTTAATGAAGCCTTTGTTAGAAATGGTAACAACCACATCTTCGTCGGCTATCATATCTTCAATATTAAAATCTTCAGCTGAATAAACGATTTGAGTACGGCGCTCGTCGCCATAGCGTTCTTTTACTTCGTTTAATTCATCTTTAATAATTTCTTTTTGAGCATCAACACTGGAAAGTATTCTTCTAAACTCGGCAATTTGCTCAATTATCTCTTTGTACTCAAGATCAATCTTATCGCGCTCCAGAGCAGTAAGCTTCTGTAAACGCATATCTAAAATAGCCTTCGCCTGAAGATCTGTCAATCCAAACTTACGACGTAATGCATCGTTTGCTTGTGGCACGTTTTTCGAAGCACGAATGGTTGCAATTACCTCATCGAGGTTATCAACCCCAATTTTAAGCCCCTCTAAAATATGAGCACGAGCTTCTGCCTGGTCTAAATCGTAAATGGTACGACGTACAATAACCTCAAGACGATGATTCACATAATGGCGAATCAACTCTTTAATATTCATTACCTTTGGTCGACCTTTTACCAGCGCAAGGTTAATAATACCAAAGGTGTGTTGCATTTGGGTGTACTTGTACAATTGGTTAAGTACTACACTTGGTACGGCGCCACGCTTTAGCATAATTACAACACGCATACCGTCACGGTCCGACTCGTCACGAACATCGCTTATTTCCGTGATTTTGTCGTTATAGACTAGTTCGGCAATTTTTTGAATAAGCGTGGCTTTGTTAACCTGGTATGGAATTTCAGTCACAACAATTTGTTCGCGGCCTCCTCTTAACTCCTCAACGGTTGCAAGGGCACGCATTACCACTTTCCCTCTACCGGTTGTGTAAGCGTCTTTTACACCATCATAACCGTAGATGATACCACCTGTTGGAAAATCAGGGGCTGTAATATGCTTCATCAA
Organism: Balneolia bacterium; assembly: GCA_003566635.1. Classification (GTDB taxonomy): domain Bacteria; phylum Bacteroidota; class Rhodothermia; order Balneolales; family Cyclonatronaceae; genus PXCK01. The sequence continues at coordinate 43,348 of PXCK01000134.1, forward strand.
CTCCGGTACTTCAATCTCTTCGTTATCGATGTATGCCTGAATACCGTTAACAACCTCTGTCAAATTGTGAGGCGCCATATTGGTAGCCATACCTACCGCAATACCAGATGATCCGTTAACCAAAAGGTTAGGAATCATTCCCGGCAGAACTGTAGGTTCACGCAGGGTATCATCAAAGTTTGGCTGATAATCTACTGTGTTTTTGTTGATATCGGATAGCAGTTCTTCGGCCATTCTTTTCATACGGACTTCGGTGTATCGCATAGCCGCAGCAGAATCGCCATCTACAGAACCAAAGTTACCTTGTCCATCAACAAGCGGGTAGCGAAGAGAGAATTCCTGTACCATTCTTACAATGGTATCATAAACAGCGCTATCGCCGTGGGGGTGGTACTTACCTAAAACTTCACCTACAATACGAGCACTTTTCTTGTAAGCACGGTTATGGTTCATGCCCAGTTCACTCATGCCGTAAAGCACACGGCGGTGAACCGGTTTTAAGCCGTCTCTTACATCAGGTAAAGCACGCGAAACAATCACCGACATCGAATAATCGATGTAGGATGATTTCATTTCATCTTCAAGATTAATTTTAATGATATTATCTCGAGCCATAAAAAAAGTTTGCTAAAAAATTTGAATTAAGATCAGATATCGAGTTTTGCGTATTTCGCATTTCTCTCAATGAATTCACGACGAGGTTCTACTACATCACCCATCAAAACAGAAAACAGACGATCGGCAGCGGCCGCACTTTCAATTGTTACCTGCTGAAGCGTTCGTGTCTCTGGGTCCATTGTGGTTTCCCAAAGCTGGTCGGGATTCATCTCACCAAGACCTTTGTAACGGGATACATCAACTTTTTTCTGAGCCGCTTTTTTAAACGTTTTGAGAATCTGATCTCGTTGTTCATCGTCCCAGGCATATTCTATTTTCTTGCCTTGGGTAATTTTGTATAAAGGAGGGGTTGCAATATAAATATGACCATGCTCAATGAGCGGATGCATATATCGGTAGAAGAATGTTAATAGCAGGGTACGAATGTGGGATCCATCCACATCGGCATCAGTCATTACAATAATTTTGTGATAGCGTAATTTGTCGAGTTCAAATTCTTCTTCGTTTCCAATTCCCACACCCAGAGCGGTAATCATAGCGCGAATTTCGTTATTCTCAAGAATTTTATTGATACGCGCTTTTTCTACATTAAGAATTTTACCTCTCAAGGGTAGTATAGCCTGAAAACTACGATTACGACCTGATTTTGCAGAACCACCTGCCGAGTCACCCTCAACTAAATAAATTTCGCAATGTTCTGGGTCGTTTATTGAACAATCGGCTAACTTACCCGGTAAACCACCACCTGTCATGGCACTTTTTCTTTGCACCAACTGACGCGCTTTACGAGCTGCTTCACGGGCTTCTGCAGAGAGTATAACTTTTTCCAGAATAGCCTTAGCTATTTTAGGATTTTGTTCTAAAAACTCACTTAGTTTTTCATAAACTAAAACCTCAACTGCGCTTTGTACCTCGGAGTTACCAAGCTTAGTTTTGGTTTGTCCCTCGAATTGGGGTTCGGCAACCTTAACACTTAAAATTGCTGTAAGACCTTCCCTAAAGTCTTCACCACTTACACTAACTTTGCCTTTAATAAGTTTGTTTTTATCTGCATATAACTTAAAAGAACGGGTAAGGGCTCTTCTAAATCCCGAAACGTGTGTACCGCCTTCGTGGGTATTAATGTTGTTTACAAAACTGTGCACATTTTCGGTGTAGGATTTATTGTAGGATATAGCTAGTGAAACGGGTACTTCACTATCCTCATCGGAAATATGAATGGGAGTATTCATTAAAGAATCCCGATTTTCATCAAGATATTTAACAAAATCTACAACACCACCCTCGTAATGGAATATGTGCTTTTCAGGATCTTCCTCTCTTAAATCGGTAATTTCGATTGTAACCTCCGGGTTTAGGAAGGCAAGCTCACGCATACGCTCAATAATGATTTCGAGCTTAAACTCTATGGTTTGTCTGAAAATTTCAGGATCAGGATAGAACTGAATTATCGTCCCATTTTTTTCGGTTTCGCCAATTTCTTTAAGAGGTGTAGTGGTAATCCCTTTTTGAAATGCCATTCTCCAGATTTTACCGTCTCTGTGTATGGTTGCTTCAAAATTGGTAGAAAGTGCGTTAACACAACTTACCCCAACTCCGTGAAGTCCACCGGAAACTTTGTAGGTATCCTTATCGAATTTACCACCGGCATGGAGTTTTGTAAGTACAAGCTCAACAGCAGGGATGCCCATTTTTTCGTGTATGTCAACAGGGATACCTCTACCATTATCCTCAATTGTAATAGAGCCGTCTTCGTTGAGGGTGATGGTAATATAGTCGCAATGACCGGCTAGAGCTTCATCTATGGAGTTATCAACTACTTCGTTGATTAAGTGGTGCAAGCCTCTAACACCTGTGTCGCCGATATACATGGCTGGCCTCTTACGAACCGCCTCCAGACCCTCCAAAACCTGAATATTTGATGCTTTATATTCAGAAGGAATTTGATTTGACATGCAAATAAATTTATTTAAATAATTGTTCTAAGAATTAAGCTTTAAAATACCCCTATAATTGCCAATAAACAAAAAAGAAGAGCCTGTATGTGGTTTTTTTATGATATAATTTCAGAGGGCTTAAAGTGTGCGTTAAAATTGAAGTCTGAGGTGGGGTTGAGTGTGCATAATTGCAGGGTGTCAATAGGCTGGTGGAACAGGTACCCGGAATTTATTCGTCAATATAAGCAGATTGAATGAATTGAAAGCGATAAAAAATTCAGTAAATGGTATTCTAAAAACTGTATACTGCCTGTAATCTTACCGAACGTTTTAAATACTGGAAAAATCTTTCTCTTTTCCCACAAACCTTTGTTGTTCAATGCCACTAAACAGGACATAGTACCTTCTCTAACACAATTTTGGATGTGGTTAGTATTTATCTATAGTTGTGAATAATTCTGGTTAAATTACTACGGCAACGCAAACAGGAAAATGGTATATTTCGTCCAAAATTAACACCTAAACTATTTTTATGATTTATCAGGAAAAAACATTCTACCTTTGCAAAGTACCACTTAGTGCCGAAGGTTCGGAAGATGTAGAAATCATAACCAGAGCAGATGATATTGAAGATTTTCCCCGTGTTTTTAAAGAGTTTGAAGACAAAAGAAGCCACGCATTTAATAATGATGGTTTATATAGCGTAATTCGTGCAGACGATATTTTTACAATAATCCGTACCACGACACCAAAAGCTGCAAAAACTGAAGCTTTTGAAGAAAGTACGCCTCACTTAATTACAAATCTGCAACATCGTGTTATGCAGGATAAAGACCAAAATGCTAAAGCTATTCTAAAAAAAGTACACGAAATCGAGACCGATATTTAACCCCTCAGGATTTATTATTCGGTTTTTTATGTGATGCCTCATAAGGATACATTACTTGCAATATCTGAAAAAGTGGTCGACTTTTCGGAAGAATTAGATGCCCTCGACTTTTCTGATGACAATGCGAGAAAACATGAAATTCGTCAGGAACTTCGAAAAATAGCCGACCAAACTCTTGAAATCCGCTCTGATGTAAAGGGTGATGACTATGCCTATGCATCATTCATATTGGGTTCGATTTGTAGTATACTTGGTTTTTGGCTCAAAGCAGAAGAAGCTTACGATGAAGCCCTGGAAATATGGCCCGACCATGTTGGTCTTTTGAATGAAGCTTTTGAAGTACAAGTTGAGTTGGATAATTACTCAAAAGCCAAAAAGTTTATAAAGGCAAGTATTAAGCATGGTGGTGAAACGCCGGATGTGCTCTTTAATTTAGCCTCCCTTCAGGCACATTACGGATTTAAGAATGAGGCACGCATCACCCTAATTAATGCCTTAGCAAAGTTCCCCAATGATGACGGTTGCAAAGAGCTTTTAAAGCAACTTGATTCGACAACGACTTGATTCTAAAGTTCATATTGGAATTAAGCCCTTCGTGCAAAAAGCACCAACCTTGGGCTTTCGGTTTCATTATAGGGGCTACCTGAGTAGTTCCCGAATGCATCAGATATTACGAATCCATTCTTTTCGAATGCTTTTCTAAA
>PXCK01000126.1 GCA_003566635.1 Balneolia bacterium
CACCCAATGCCGGGTTATAGGTTCCCTCAACTTGTTGAACAAGCATATTCACCGTAAAGGTTACGTCACGGTTGTCGGGTAGTTCATTCAGGTTGTTAAAGAATACGGTATCCAATACCTGATCTTCGCCTAACGGGCCAAGGGTAAGCACGCGATCGGCAGCGCCATCCGGACCAACACCGTCGCTCTCCCAAACCCCACCGGAACCATCGAAGTTCTCGTGGTAGTATTTGAAGTTAAGGGTTGTACCTTCGGCACCCTCGATATCGATGGTAACGGTATAGACCAGATCATCGCCGGCTTCCATTTCGGTTTGTCCCCAATCGTTGAATGCACCACGTACAAATACGGCGCGACCTTCAGGATCGAACTCGCCAATGGCAGCTTGGATGCTCATATCTACCGAGAAGGTTACGGCGCGAGTCGGTTCTGAAATATCATATACCGCAGTAGTTATTGCACTATTTTCAAAACCATCTGCAATTGCTATGGCTCTAAACGTGGTGCTTTCAAACAACTCGATTGGATCTGTGAAAAGTGTCGAGTTTTCATTTGGGACTGTACCATCTGTGGTAAAGAAAATTTGTGCATTTGGCGTAGCCGAAGTCATAATTACTTCAACACCTGCATCATAACTGCCGGGTTCCGGGCTGAATACCGGTGCTTCCGCTATAGTGCTTTCATCTATCGGAACTCCAAGTGCCGTAAATTCGAGTAATCTCCAATTACCACTTCCAGAATATGCACCTCCACCTGTACCTTCTTCTCTTGCACGATGGTAAGCTGTATTCGCCGGGAACACTTCATCCGGGTTTTCAGGATTGAATTCAACCGGAGAGAAAATCGAAACTACACGAACACCAAATGCGGGGTTATTTCTTACACCATCAATTTCACTAAAATCAAAGGTGAAATCATAGACCGTATCGTGAGGCGATAAACCGCCTCCATTGTTGTCTAAAACCTCCCAAGTTTCACCACCATTAATAGTGTATTGAATTTCCGCCCAGCGACTCATAGTTCCGGAAGAACGATGGCCAAATGTGAGCACAATGTCTTCAAAACCGGCGGTATTCATAATAAACTCGGCTCCGGCAGTACCGCTTCCTTCAAACTGATTCGGGAAATCAGTAATTCTCCATCCATTATCAAGCGTAGTTGAGTGGGTTGATGTACCACCAATCAGGTTTGCCATACCTTCACCTATTTCGGGCTCAAGGGTATCATCGAAAGTCCATTGTGTGACAATTTCCGCATCCGGCGGAATTACTTCAGCTTCTCTTTCAAGCGTAATGGTGAAAGGTTCATCTGCAAAACGGCTGTTGTTTCCAACCGTGGCTTCAACTGTCCAATTTAGAGAAACTGATTCACCTTTTTCTATACCCAAATCTGCCAAAGCATCGTCTAGCAAACCAAGCGTAAGTGACAGATTAGTATCGGTTCCGCCCTGATCAGAATCAAGACTCAAAAGAGCCTCATCAGGGGTTGATCCAATTTCATAAGCTAACCAACGGTAGGTCTGTGCATTTTCTGATGCTTCCCATTCTATAGAAACAGGCACATTACTTCCCTCGGAAGTTAGCACCTCAGTTCCGTCTTGTGGAGAAAGCAATGCAAAAGCACCGGGCTCGGGCACCGCTTCAAGAGGTACACCTTCGAAGGTGACGTTTAGCAATCTCCAATTACCGCTGCCGGAATATTCTCCACCACCTGTTCCTTCTTCTCTGGCACGGTGATAAGCCGTATTGGCCGGGAACACTTCATCGGGGTTTTCAGGATTGAATTCAACCGGCGAAAAGATAGAAACGATTCTAAGACCGAAATCAGGATTGTCGTCGACACCTTCAATGCTGGAGAGATCAACCTCAAAATCATAAACGGTATCATGTGGACTAAGTCCGCCTTCATTATTTCCAAATACCAACCAGTTTGCCCCCCTATCAAGGGTGTATTCAAACTGTGCCCAACGGCTCATGGTTCCGGAAGATCTCTGACCAAAACCTAAGGTTATATCTTCGAAACCTTCTGTGCTAAGCATGAATTCTACACCGGCAGTACCGCTTCCCTCAAATTGATCCGGAAAATCAGTAATTCTCCATCCATTATTTAAGGTTGCAGAATGTTGGGTTGTTCCTCCTATTAGAGACGCTTCACCATCACCAATAAATGGCTCTGTTGTTCCATCAAAAGTCCATTGGGTAATAATTATAGCCGGAGATGGTTCTGTTGGATCTTCTACTGATCTGTTTAAAGTGATATTAAACGGAGCATCAGCCAATTTTTCGCCTGTTTCATTAGCGGCAATTACCGTCCAATTAAGAAGAACACCTTCTCCCTTTGCGATTCCAAGCGATGCCAGTAAATCATCTACATCACCGGAAATAAGTGTTAATGTAGTGGCAGCACCATCATCATCTGATTCAAAAGAAAGCAATGGTTCGTCAAAATCGCCACCATCTGATACGGCAATCCACGTATAAGACTCAGCATTTTCAGAAACTTCCCATTCAATTGATATGGTTTCTTCCGACCCGGACTCTACCTCTACAGCTACTCCATCGGGTGGATTTAATAAGGCAAAGGTACCCGGAACAACCGGCTCAGGCTCTTCCGCTTCTTCACGAGTTAGGGTAATTGTGAATGGCTCATCAGCAAATTTGCTGGATGTTTCCAAACTAGCCTCAACGCTCCATGATAGCGTTACACTTCCACCTTTTGGAATTTCTAGAGATTCCAGAATTGAATCCACATCGCCGGAAATTAGCGTTAGTGTTGTCGCTGACCCTTCATCGTCGGCAGGGAAGGTCAACAATGGATTCTCGAATGAACCATCAGGTAGTATTGCGTACCAATTGTAGGTTTCGGCATTTTCTGCCTCTTCCCAAGTAATTGAAAGTTCTTCTTCAGAACCTTCTGAAACTACTACTTCTGATCCATCTTCCGGTGAAAGTAGAGCAAATGATCCAATTTCAGGTAGTGGTAAGCGTCGATCAAACGTAATTGTTCGGGTTTGATTTGCTAACCTCATACCCGTTTCATTGGAAGCTCTCACTGTCCACTCCAGAGAGATTTGATTTCCTGGTTGAACATTTAAGGCTTTAAGAATTTCATTCAACTCTTCAAGGCCAAGTGTAAATGTAGTCTCAACTCCGTTGCTATCTGAACGACGACTAATAAGGGGATTCATTGTGTTTCCACCCGGTAGCACTGCAACCCAATTGTACATTTCGGCATTTTCTGCCTCTTCCCAGGTTATGCTTATTGAACCGGTATCATCGGTACGAACTATAAAAGAAGATTCATCTTGTGGCTCCAGTAAATTAAACGCTCCTACTGTAATAGGCGGGGCTTCATCGGTTTCATTTCCACGGAAGGTTACATCTAAAAATCTCCAGTTTCCATCACCTGAATAAGCTCCACCACCCGTTCCTTCTTCTCTTGCTCGATGATATGCTGTATTGGCAGCAAAAAGTTCATCGGGATTTTCAGGATTGAATTCTATGGGGCTGAAAATGGATACAATTCGTACTCCAAAATCAGGGTTATTATTTGCTTCTTCTATTTCTGAAAAATCAAAAACAAAATCATAAACTGTATCGTGTGGTGAAAGTCCGCCGTTGTTATTTGTAAATGTTAGCCATGTGCCACCTGCATCTGTAGTGTACTGTATCTCAGCCCAGCGACTCATGGTACCTGATGAACGATGGCCAAAATCGATGAAGATATCTTCATAACCAACCGTACTTACCAGGAACTCAGCACCGGCCGTTCCACTATTCTCAAATTGATCAGGGAAATTTGTGATTCTCCAGCCATTATCTAAAGTGGCAGAATGTTGCGTTGTTCCCCCTGTTAAAGAAGCGACACCCATGCCTAAAGACGGTTCAATGGTATCATCAAACGTCCATTGTGTTATAACAAATTCTGGCAGTTCTATCTCTTCTGCTTTACGGTTTAAAGTTATGCCAAAAGCTTCATTAGCGAACGTAGAATCTGATTCAACACGAGCCAAAACGGTCCAGACAAGATCGATTCCATCCCCTTTTTCTACATCAAGATCGGCAAGCAGAGCATCAATTGCTCCGGATGTTAATGTTAATGAGGTTTCGCTACCATCATTATCAGCATTAAATAAAAGTAACGGTTTATCGAATTCTCCTTCCGGAAGAATTGCAAGCCACTCATATGATTCGGCTCCCTCTGATTCCTCCCAGGTAATTACAACTTCTGAATCACTGCCTTTTTCTACCTCTAAAACGGTTCCGTTTGGAGGAGTTAGTAAACTGAAGTTACCCGGAAATACCACATCATCAGCGCCCCTAACAAAGGTTATTGCAAATGTAGACTCCGCTAATCTTTCGTCATCCGGACCGGTTGCCCGTACTGTCCACAAGATTTCAAGATCATCACCGGGTTCAATATCATTATCAACAAGAATTGCGTCAAGTATAGCAGGTGAAATAGTAAACGTTGTTTCCGACCCATCGTTATCTGAATCGAAAGCTAATAATGGATCCGTAAAATCCCCATCGGCTAAAACTCCTAACCATTTATACGTTTCAGCATTTTCTGCTTCTTCCCATGAAATTACGATCGGTGAATCATCGTTTGGATTTGATTCCAAAACGGTTCCATCTTCAGGTGAAAGTAAATCAAAGGCACCTACCAATAATTCAGGTCCTACAGCTTCAGTTCTGATTAACGTTATTTCAAAACTTGAAGATGCAAATGCGAATTGTGTACCTTTTTCTGCGCGTATTGTCCAGCTGAGAGATAAACTCTCGCCGGGTTCTACGCCATTATCATCAAGGAAGGTATCAAGTTCACCACCTGTTAAAGTAAGTGATGTTGCTGTCCCATTATTATCCGATTGTAGGATAAAATCCGGTGATGAAAAATCAGGCATCATCACTCCGGCTGTTGGTGGCGTATTTTGAATAGCTACCCAGCTATACGTATCTGCATTCTCTGATGTTTGCCAGTTAATCTGTAAAGCGGGGTCATCGCTATCCGGATTTGATTCGATTACAAGGTCGTCATAATCGTCGCCATCACCTTCAGGATCAAATACAAAATCAAAATCACCGGGAGTGACAACCTCCGCCTCGTTACCAAGGAAAGTTACATCTAACAATCTCCAGTTGCCTTCGCCCGAGTATTCATTTCCTCCCGTGCCTTCTTCTCTGGCACGATGATAGGCTGTATTGGCAGCAAAAATTTCGTCTGGTACTTCAGGGTTGAAATCAATCGGGCTGAAAATTGAAACTATACGTGCTCCAAAGTTCGGATTGTTATTTGCATCCTCCATATCAGAAAAGTCAATCACAAAATCATAGACTTCATCGTGAGGCGAAAGACCACCCTCATTATTTTTAAGGGTCTCCCATGTGTTTCCACCGTCAACCGTGTATTGAATTTCCGCCCATCTGCTCATAGTACCTGATGAACGATGACCAAACGTTAAAACTACATCTTCAAAACCTTCTGTACTAAGTAAAAACTCAGCTCCGGCCGTACCACTACCTTCAAACTGATTTGGAAAATCGGTAATTCTCCATCCATTATCTAATGTAACAGAATGTTGGGTCGTGCCACCTATCAATGAAGCCATACCTTCGCCTGTTGAAGGTACTGTTGTGTCATCGAAAGTCCATTGAGTAATCACTTGTTCAGGCAAAACGAACGGTGCTTCACGTTCAAATGTAATTTCGAAAATGTCATCAGCAAGAAGGTCAAATTCACCTGCTGTTGCTTTTACGGTCCAGTCTAATGTTAGTGACTGACCCGGTTCCACTCCATTTGCTGCTAAGACATCATCAATAGCACCAATTGTTAATGTCAACGATGTTGCCGTACCAAAATCATCTGCTTCAAATGATAAAAGTGGTTCATTAAAATCACCACCCGGAGAATCTGCTATCCACTCATAGAATTGAGCATTTTCAGATTCTTCCCAGGTTATCGTTACTTCCGTATCATCATCTGGTCGGGTTATAAATGTTGAGCCATCTTCCGGGGAGATCAAGCTAAAGATTCCCGGTTGCTCCGGTTCTGCAAAACGAACAAGTATTATTTCATGCTCATTAGCAGAGTTAAACTGCTCACCATCATTAACAGCAGTTACTTTCCATTTAAAGTTAACCGGTTCGCCCTCTTCATATCCTCTTTCCATTAATATAGCTTCAAGCAATCCTGTAAATATGCCAAATTCAGTACTGGTTCCGGCATCAAATACAATACTGTTACTATCAAATTCTCTGTCTGCTTCTATTAGATTCAGATTGTATGAACTTGCATTTTTATAGTCCTCCCATTCAAAAACCAGAGCATCCGGTCCATCAGGGTCAGTAACAAATACAAAGCCATCTTCGGGGTTGGTTATAGAAAATGCATTGGCAACTGAAAAAGAGCTTAACTCTGTAAAATTAATCTCTGATGAAACTATTCCATCTTCAATACTTGCTCCTATATTTTCCCAAACACCATCATCTGTTTTTGCAAGTGTTATTCTATCGGGGTTAAACAAAGCCCCATCAAATGGAAATGAAACCGATGCCGACATAATGTCCGGTACATCGGGTGATGTCAGATTAAAATAGAAAGGAGCATCTACAGAGGTTACACCTAATCCATAAGGCAATGTAGGTGGCTGTTCCGGAATATATTCTGCAATGTATCTAATTGCATCTGCAGAGGAATGTGCAACTGAAAATGTAAGAGGGCTAAAATCAGCATGACTACCTATTGGAAAGGTATGAGCCGTTTCATCTGCGTTACTTGTTGTTTTTTGCAATGCGCCAACAATGTAGCTATTTGGGCTGGCTCCGATAATATTTCCTGCTTCTACCTGGACTGTATTATTATCAGTAATGATTCTTCCGTTTGTCAATGATAGTTCGTTACCTACAATCAGGTTAGTATCATCAAGAAGCAAACTACCGGTGTCTTTATTAAGTATAACATCATGGAAAATCCTTTCGGATGTCGTAGAAAGCGTTTGATCAGAACCTGTTCCATTAAAAATAATTTGTGACGTTCCAAAATCAATGTCGGATGTTGAGGTATCGATTAAACTCCCACCTATTTCAAGTGTGACATCATTCAATAACAAATCACGTTCTGATGTCATTTCCAGATGAAGGTCACCTTTAATAATAACTGTCTGCTCGTAATCTTCTGAATCACGGAAACGCGGTCTTGCATCTCCTGTTGTTCTTATGGTTAAGTTATTCAAGTGTGCGGCTACGTCTTCAAAATCATTACTTCCTCCGTCAGCTTCAAGTATAATTGTCCCTGTAAGATCGTAGTTTGATGCCTCTCCTTTTAAAATGAGTTCATCACCATAAATAATAGTATTCCCATTATCTACAAAGCGGAGTCCGGAGCCTGAGGCAATCACTTCAAAGTCATCAGCCATATGTAACGGATTCGATTCTTCAGCTATGAAAAATGTACCATTTGATTTATCTATTATTACCGTATCAAATACTATTGAAGTCCGTACGTCAAATACTTGGTCGCCATTACCATTAAATAAGAACTCTCCCCTTGTTCTATTAAAATTACCACCGAAACCATTTTCAACGATAAAGTCACCCCCAATTTCTACATCATCATTATAAAATTCCAAAGTAGCTTCTACACTAGAGCGTATAATAAAGTTGCCGTTGATAGCTATTCCTTCTCTGAATCTAAATTCACCGCCATCACCATTTGGGGCTTGAATCTCAAGATTCCCAAGTCTTGCAACAACCGATTCACTGTTGTTTTCACCACGTAAGTTAAAATTATTATCCTCTCCAGCGCCATTAATTATTCCGGGAATTTGATCAGCTAAAATCAGGGTTCCTGTTAATACGTAGCTTTCTGTTTCCCCAAAAATATTGACACTATTACCGGCGTAAATGGTCTGACCATTATCCAAGAAATTTGCATTTCCCAAAACGTTGAAGTTTAATTGATTATCAGAAGATAAATCCGTTCCACCACCAAGTGTACTTAAAGAGATTGTTCCATCTGTTTTTATGATATCTATATCATATCCTCTCACTACATTTCCATTTCCTGATATGAGCTGATCATCGTCACCACTAAATAACAGGTTATATTCATCACTGTCTCTGGAGTCAGGCATTTGAACCGTACCCATAAGTGATAAATCTCCGGTTATTATAACAGTACCATCACCAGTAAATAAAGGATTGATATCATCTAATATTAAATTATGATAAGCTTCATAAGGTATATTTACAGCAGACCCTGAGAAAACAACCGTTGAGCCATTTTCGAGAAGGCCTAAATTGGGTTGGTCTTCATCTTCCAATCTTAATGTGGCATTGGGTTCTACATCTACAATTGCACTAAATAATGCTTCAACTGTTAAGTTAGTGCCATCAGCTACAATGACTCTGGTACCTGTACCTTCTACAACCCAAGGTGTGGATAAGTTGGCAGACAATGTATTACCTACGACAAAAATCTGACTGTCGTTAGTGAAACTTGGTGGGTTATTACCACTTCCATCTATATTTCTACCCCATGATGCCAAATCTGTAAGATCACCTGAACCATTATAAAAGTATGTAGTTAAGCCTGTAAAAGGCTCACCGTCGAGTGCAAAATTATTGAATCTGGTATTACCGGAGTCATCTTCAAGGACTTCATCGGGACCCGTAAAGCGAATTCTAATCATGAAATCCGGATTATTATATGTTGTACTGATTCCGGTAAAATCAAGCTCAACTAAAAAATAATCTTCTTGTGTATCTACATTTGTCGTGCTCAAATCATCTGTTATCCAATCAGCTCCACCATTAATAGAATAATCAAATTCCATACCTGGCTGGCCACTTCCTGTTCGGTTGGCAGCAAAGCTAAACTGTACATTTTCAAAACCACTTGTAGGTAGTGTAAATACCAAAGCGCTCCTGTTTCCATCAACCAAAGATGGGTTTCTGGCCCTGATACCTCTCATATTGCTTTCCCCAAATGAGAGACCAGCGTTTCCTTCAGGCCTGTAGTTTATTTCGGTATCATCATTTACTCTGTCAAGTATACCGTCATCTCCACTAGCTGGTGGATATGGTGTGACAGCTGCTACATATGTTAAAAGAGCACCACCTGATGTAAATGTTGGGTCAATTGTTTCTAATGCAGTATTGTTATCTACATTGTTCCCAAAAAAGAAAAAGTGAATCAACTCATCACTTTGTGCTGTTGCTTGATTAATGGGTAAAAAACCGCTTCCTGCAACTAATAAAAATATTGCAGTGATTAGATTGTATAAATGTTTTTGCATAACTACTAAGTTTTTAATAATGGATTCTTAACACAAGCTCTTATTCAAGGCATATTTGTATAAATTACAAAATATTGACAATATATTATAATATTCATATTCGATTTATAGGCTTATGCTTATAAATATATACCACTTATATGTTATCGCAGTATTATGAACCTTCAAATCAGGCATGGAGTCGACAACTGATGGATGCATCCCACCAATATTTTCACTATATTCTAATGTCTATATTAGATTATTATATTAGTGAAATTTGCTATGCGTACTATTTACAAATTGTTTTTTTCTACCTTATTAATCGGTTTAATCATCCCTACAAACTCATTTGCCCAAATCAAGCTAGATGTTGGCGGTTACATCCAAAATTGGGTGATTCTTGATCAACAAACCGAACGCCTTTTAGCCGATGATACTGTACTTGAAGAATCTACAACAGGTTTTAGAGTACGTCGAGCAAGACTTACAGCCCGGGGTAATATTAATGAAACCTTCAGCTCTACCATTTGGCTGGAGTTTGCAGGAAACACAAATCACCTTCTTGACTTTCACGTTGATGCCCATTTGTACCCTTGGCTCAATATTCGGGCTGGTCAGTTTATTATGCCGGGTCAAACTCACGATACCGCCCGTCTTGTTTCGTCCCGCCTCGCTTTTTATGAACGTCCGTCTGTCACTACCCGACTTGCCTCATTAATGGGATACGATGCCTTTCGTGACATTGGGATTATGGCTTATGGTACTATTGGAAATTTATGGTATGGAATACATGCCGGCAACGGAAGCGGTCGCTTTACGCAAGCAGGTAGCAATATAACTAACAGAGACCGATTTGGCGGTCTTTACGGTGCCCGTGTTGACTACCGCCTGGTCGACGGACTTACTATTGGTGGTCATTTTTCTTACAACACTCAAAAAAATGTGGTAGCCTCAGGTAGGGAACCTTACGACCGCGACCGAGTCTCCTACTCCGGTAGAATAGCTACTGATGGTTTTCTGATTGATAACCTTTTTACCCAATTTGAATACGCTGTGGTTTCTGCGAAGGATGATGTAGAAGTGGATATTCATGGGTATTACGCAGAAGCAGGGTACAGAATTACCAAAGACTGGCATGTACTTGGCCGGATTGATGAGCGAATTGAAAAACCGGATTCAGATCCAAGATTTGATGTGCGACAGTTTACCTTTGCCGTAACTCGATACCTATGGAGTGATGGCAAAGAAATTGGAAGACTGAGTCTGAATTATGCTTTCTCTGATCCCAACCCCGGCAATTTAAACAATTCAGCTTTGGTTGCTGTTTTGCAGTTTAGATTTATACCCTAAAACACTTACTTTATGTTATAAAGTAAATCAATATAAGCCGCGTCATAAACACGTATTATAAGCGCCCGAAAAGCTGAAGTGATAAACCTATCCCGGCAAAAGAAGCATCTCCGTTAATATTTGCTGCTGCATAAGCTCCCAATCCGAGATTAGGCAATGGGCGCCAATACAAATTAGCTTCTAAAGGAAAGCCAAACTGAGTTGGTATTGTCTCACTGGGCGAAAAGAGACCATCGCTCCGGGATCCACCTATTACTGCCACACCAAAAGAAAACGAAGTATGGAATCGCTCGCTTTGAGTTGCAAAACCATATAACAGCCCAACGTCCCAAACATTATCTTCAAAAATTGCAACAGACGTAGCCCCGCGCAATGAAATCAGGTGTGTCCTGAACTGATATGAAAGGTTGGCCGCTGCAATGGTTCCAAAACTCACACCAACCATCAGACTTTTAAAACCTCCGGAATTAATGTTGTTTTCAGTTTGGTACTCAATCTCAGGTGTTTCAATTATTTGATTTGATAAATGTTCATCAATTGGTAATAAATATTGAGCTTTACAAAATGCAGGTAACAATAAAGCCACAATCAAGATTGTTTCTAAAAACCGCATATTAAATATTCTTTTTATTAAACTCTACTTACTTTATAAGCATCATTTTACCGGTTTTTGTGAAAGTCTGATTTGTGCTCTTTGCATTAAAACGATATAAATATACACCACTTGAAAGGGTGCCGGCATCAAACACAACAGAATGATAACCGGCTGATTGACTTTCGTTTACCAATTGCACAATCCTTTGACCGGTAATATTATATACCTCGATAGATACCTGAGCTTTGTCCGGTAATTCATATCGCAAAGTTGTAGTCGGGTTAAACGGGTTTGGATAGTTAGGGTGAACCACGAACTGATTCGGCAAATCGGATAACGGATCACTATCCATTAAAGAAACGCCTAAAGCTGAAATTTCTTCCTGAATCAATAATCGTTCACCGGGAATGAGGTTTTGTACATCAACCACACTTTGCCCACTAATTAATTCAATCCTCAATCCTTTTTCTCCAGAAAGCTCCAGCGAATAATCTGTTTTTCCCTGCAGGTTTACGATGGCAGTTTCCTGCTCGGTAACCCAGTAATCTCCCTCAAAACGCACATCCGGTAAATCTGAAGGGGGCAAAGGGGGTAACATGGTTTGCAGGGGATGAAATTGTGACAAATCTTCGGAAGTCATAACCAACCGACTCACTTTTTTCTCGTTTGCAAAGAAGCTAAGATTTAAGTCACCCGTTTCTTTCAGCGATAAGAGCGCATTGTCGGCTAATAATGTAGATGCAGCCGTAGGATCACCTACAGAAATCTGACCGGACTCAGATGCTGCTACCCAAAATCCTTTTCCGGGCTCGAGCTCAACCGCACTATTATAACTCCCATCAAAACTATAAAGTGTTCCGGATAAAAGTATTTCTTCGGGGTCATTAATTACAGATCCGTTTGATGTACCCGTAATCAGGTTCCAGTCTTCATCTACATTAATAAAAACCTCAGGTAATTGATCACCTGAAAAATCAACATCATCAGCCGACTCAAAATACAACCAGTATCCTATACCCGGTTCAAGTGTACTTTCAAGATTATATGTCGTATCAAAGCTGTATAAGGAGTTGTCCTGGGCAGTAGGGAAAATTTCCTGATAATTTGTGTGTGCTTGATCGACCGGTAACCCAACGAGATTCCAATGCTGTTCATAACTTTGTTGTACTACAGCTGAACCAGGCTCTGTTACCTCCAATGTTACTGGAATTTGAAGTAGTGAATTTGAAGGATCGTTACTGGCAATTCGCAAAGTGCGTTCATATATCCCGGTATCAAGTTCAGATGCATCAATATCTATTGAAATAATAGCATTAGATGAGGGTGCTATCGAAGTTTGGGTTGGGCTGTACGAAAGCCACTGCGTAGGTTGTTCATCAGACAAGCACCCGAAAATCCCAATTTCAACATCTAAGTTATAGGCCAATACAGGCACCCATTGATCGTTGCTTTCCAATACGATTGCTGTTCCGGCATTATTTGCGTCTCCATCTGCAGAGGATACCATTCCAAATGTGTAAGCATCCTCTGTATAGCTCCCAAGTTCTCCGAAAGAAGCACCTAACATAAAGTTATCGGAAATTTCCAAGGTTTCATCAAACTCTATTGTAAACGTGCTGGCACCATTTGGAATATCATTCATTGACACAGATTCTTGATGAAGAATACTTTTCGTCGCCTCATCCCATACGGTAAATAGAACATTGCCTGTAGTTCCGTTTTTACTACCAATAAGCACCTGCATTCCGTCAAGACTTATATCTTCAATTATATCAAAAACTTGTGCAGCAGCCTGATCATCAAAAACATTAATACCAAAGACGTGTCCGTTACCCGGACCCCATGTATATACCGTAGTACCGGACCTAAGAGGCCAGTTTAATGGTTCTATTTTATCGTCACAAGAAAAGCTTGCAGTTCCGGTTGGAGTGTTTTCCATCTCTATTGAAACCGCTATTCCATTTTTCCCGGATTTGGCTAAATAATCCTTATCGATATTCTTTTGAGATAATGGCTTTTTTGTTAAAACCGGGCTTCCTGACACATCAGATAGAAATACATCTAAAATAGTATCTCCATCATTAAATATGGTTAGCGTTACCGATGTACTTCCACCTTCCTCTACCGACAAATTAAAAAACTCAGGATTAACAGAAATTTCAGGTATGGTTCCAATTGCTGCATCTACCTGAATTCGGGGCGTTGTTACACCATTAATATCGGTTATAGGAACCCCCGTATTTGTAAGTTGGTCAAGTACCGTTTCAACACTTGAGTCGGGAAAGCGCTCATGAAATATAGCCCATGCACCGGCCACATGGGGAGCTGCCATAGAGGTACCGGCTCTAAAACCATAATCGTTATCCGGCTCGGCAGACTCAATAAGCTCACCCGGTGCCATAAGGTCTAAAAATGAAGCACTGTTAGAAAAATCAGATGGAGCGTCGTTAGTGCAACACCCTGAATAAGGGTTAGGAATCTTATTGGTTTGAGATGATCCTACCGAAATGACTGTTGATATACATGCCGGAGAACCCATAGA
Organism: Balneolia bacterium; assembly: GCA_003566635.1. Classification (GTDB taxonomy): domain Bacteria; phylum Bacteroidota; class Rhodothermia; order Balneolales; family Cyclonatronaceae; genus PXCK01. Next base: position 13,768 of record PXCK01000126.1, read on the forward strand.
ATCTTTATACCCTCGATTACCAGAAGATGATATCGTAGCAATATTTACAGTTCGTAGTAAATCAACCGCATTCTTTCGCGCTATATTTGATGCATCACAACTTACCTCGTCATAAAAACGCCCTCCACCCAAACTCATATTTGCTGCAACAATATTGTGATCGTTTCGAATTGAATAAAGCCAATCTAATGCTGCAATCTGATCCGAAACATAGCTTCTGACACAATCAGTTGTTGCACCGCTATCACATTCCGATTGAGGGCGATGGGTAAATACCTGAATAGCAATAATTCCGGCCTCGGGGGCTACACCGGAGAGCTCCCGCCCGTTACTCGTTCCACTTCCCGATACCGAACCCGAAACATGCGTTCCATGTCCACATCCGGATATCGAAGTATCACAATCAATTGCAGAACCCGGACCAAATTGCGTTGCTTCTCCGTTAGGGCATAAAGACTGATCACCTGTATTCAGAGCTGAAGAAAAACAGGCTTCGTTAACAATTATGCCATCAAAATATGGATGATTAACATCAATGCCGGTGTCCAACACTGCCACTACAGTTCCTTCTCCTGTATAGCCGGCATTCCATGCATCTACAGCTCCAATTAGCTCAGTGCTGACATCCATGTGGGGTTCAGCGGGAATATCTTCCTGTATATTCCTGACTCTCGGGTCGTTCCATAAAGCTATTAGCCCTTCACGGTCAGTAACCAAAGATAGGTGTGGAATATTTTCATATACTCGTACATACTCAAAGTTTTTATCGACATGCGCTTGTAATATTCCCTGCGAAATCATAGCAATTTCTACTCGTTGCTGAAGCAGTACTTGTTCGTCTGCTGTTTCCCGGGTTTTGAAATCCATATCAAAATCAACAATGACCGGCACTTTCTCTTTTTCATCCACTCTATTTAGCAATTGAATAAATGATTCCGTTTTAGGTCGGTCGTCTTTCGATATTGACAAATCATCAATTCCTGCTATCGCATAAAATGGATTAAACCATACTGTAATTGAAACGATAGCTAAACTTATAATTAGAGAAACAACTATAATCTTACCCTTATCCATAATTCCGCATTTTAAAATTTACTATTCAACTACCTAAAACATTATGATATAAGACTATTAATTTTTATTGTAAAATCAAAAAAATCAACTGCTCTTTGAAGAACTAATCCCCGCTAACCTACCTGTTACCCAAGCCCAATAAAAATTAAACCCGCCAATTCTGCCAAAGACATCCAAAACTTCACCGCAGAGAAATAATCCGGGTTGGGCTTCAACTTCCATTGTAGCAGTGTTAATCATTTCAAGCGGTACTCCTCCGCCGGTTACCTCAGCTTTTCGATAGCCTTCATGCCCGTCAACAGGCAACTGATATTCAGTTAATACTTCAAGCAGTTTCTTTCGTTTTTCTTTTCTTAATTCAGGGGCTTTATCGTCTTCTATGTTTGCCTTGCGGCATAGGAGTTGAGCTAACCTTGCAGGCAAATGCTTCGTGATGGCGTTTCGTACTAATCCCTTTTCCTGCTTCAAAATAGTTTCCCATTCTTCTCTCGACATTCCGTTCCAGTTTACTTTATAGACCGGTAACTGTCCGCCTCTTTCCAATTCTATTACAGCATGATGGGAAACATCTAATACAGCCGGACCACTGAAACCCCTATGCGTAAATAAAAACCCGCTTCGACTTGCAGAAACCTGTTTTTTCCCTCCCACATACACATCCATTAAAACATTCAGAGAAACACCTGCCAGTTGCTTTAAGTCTTCATCTTTGGTTGTGAGTGGTGTTAATGCAGCATAAAGTTCGGTATGTTGGAGACCGGCTTTTCGTATTACTTTATGTCCCAACCCGTCTGTTCCTGTAGTTGGTACGGATAACCCTCCCGTTGCTATAATCACCGAATCTGACTTAAACTGATCTACCTTATTTACTTCTACTATCCACTTTAATCCATCTTTTCTTAGAGCCGTTATTTTCTTTTCATAAAGAATTGCTACTCCTACCCACTGGGCTTTTTGCACAAGTTTATCCCGTACTTCTTTGGCAGAGTTACTGGCGGGAAACCATTTGTTCGACTCTATTTCACATGCCAGTTTCAGTCCTAAATCTTTTTCAAACCAATCTTTGCAAGCTTCGAGCGACCAGGATTTAAAAATATTCTTCATCCTATTTTTGGATGATTCCGTGAAATAATCAGTCTGCCTCATGGTAACAGGCAACACATTACATCGTGTCCCTCCCGACATCAAAATCTTTTTCCCGGCTTTGTCGGTTCGCTCCAACAACGTGACCTTCGCACCCGATTCCGCTGCAAAAATTCCGGCGGTCAATCCGGCCGCACCGGCCCCACAAACAATTACATGCTTCACTTTGGCACCCCTATCACAACACCTGCGTTTGGTCCAATTTCAAGAGTGTCATTC
>PXCK01000220.1 GCA_003566635.1 Balneolia bacterium
ATTAAGCCCTTCGTGCAAAAAGCACCAACCTTGGGCTTTCGGTTTCATTATAGGGGCTACCTGAGTAGTTCCCGAATGCATCAGATATTACGAATCCATTCTTTTCGAATGCTTTTCTAAACCATGCTTTGGGGTATAGTTTCACCCGCTCCGAAAATGTTTTCGATCTTGTGTGATCTTCATCGCTAAAGGTTAAGTCCTTACAAACCATTCCTTCCTTTATGAATCTCTTTATTGTAACTTTGAGCCCATCTGTTTCCGTTTCTTCGAATGACTTAAGATTTTGCTGAACGTAACCGGGGTTAAGAAAATCAATTACAATTGCGCCATTCTCTTTTGTTGAATTTGCCATTTCGGAAATGACTTTTTCATTTTCATCGTCCTGTTCAAAATATCCAAAAGAGGTAAATAAATTAATAAGAAGGTCACATTTTTTATTAATTGGGTTACGCATATCGTGGGAGTGGAAACTTACTTTTCCCTTCAAATCATCAGTGATTTTACCTTTAGCTTTTTCAATGGCATTTTCTGACAGGTCAAACCCTGTTACAGAGTACCCTGCAGAAGCAAAATTAAAACTATGCCGACCTCTGCCACAAGCCAGGTCAATAACTTCGGGGTAATCACCCTTTGGAAAATGCTTTTGAATTAAATTAGCAAGTTTTTTAGCATCTGTTTCGTCTCGATGAGCATACATTTTTTCGTAAAGGGAAGTGTCGAACCACTCTTTATACCATTCCATAATTGGCGAAAAATATCGGTTTAAAATGAGACCTAAAATACGAATCTAATCGGGATTCTTTTTCCCAATATTATACAAAGCGGATGCCAAAAGCCCCGCAGGTACCGCCAATATCCCAACACCAATCATCAAAATAAAGAAAGTGAAAATCCTGCCGCCTGCTGTTATAGGATAAACATCACCATAACCTACTGTTGTTACAGTTGCCAGTGCCCACCACAAGCTATGAAAGATAGATTTAAAGGCTTCGGGCTGCACTTCATGTTCGAAATAATAAACCCCTACTGCAGCAACATAAATCAGAAAACAGGTAGCAAAAATAAAAACAACCAACTCAGCTTTAATATCAAGAAATGCACGTCTGTACTTTTCAACTGCCGAACTGTAGCGGGCCATTTTCAGCAATTCAAAAATTCTGAGTAACCTGAGGATTCGTAATGCTCGTAAATCTATTGCTAAGGCTAAATAAAAGGGTAAAATTGCAAGAAGATCTATTATCCCATAAAAGCTAAAAATATACCACCGTTTACTATCGGCCACGTAAATTCTAAGTCCGTATTCAATAGAAAATACGATTATAGTTACAGCCTGTGACCACCTTAAAAAAGATTTTAGCTCTTCGCTAATTTCCGGTATGGTTGATACTGAAAAAGCAACAACCGCAAATACAATAAGCACTTGAATGGTCGTATCAAAAATTTTCCCGCCCAGTGTATCTCTGGTTTCTACAACCTTTTTTAAGCGTGATTTAAAGCTATCGGGGGATGTTTTCATACCCCCAATTTAGCTTTTATTTGATAATTTTTAAATCGCTACTTCACCAGCATCATTTTTCGCGTGAAGACCTCTCCGGCTGTTTGCAATCTGTAAATATACACACCACTTGATAGAGCAGAAGCATCGAAATTAATGGTATGATATCCTGCCGAAACACTACCATTTACAAGGCTTGCTACTCGTTGTCCTGCAACATTATATACATCAAGTTGTACATCGCCTGTTTGAGGTAGCGAAAAACCGATTATTGTTACAGGATTAAAAGGGTTTGGATAATTTTGATGTAACTCAACAAAATGCGGTAAATCGGCGATATCAGCATCACTCAGAGATATGGTTAAACGTTCGGTTTGCTCATTAAGTTGAAAGCTTTCTCCGGTTGAAACGTTCGTAGAATTGAGTTCAATCGGACCAACCCATTCGGTTATGGTTAATTCTCTATTAAAAGGGTTATTGTCTATTTCAAGAGAAACCGGGCTCTTATTTTGGCTTATTAAAACGTCGGCATTCGTAACAGAATTTAAACGAGTATCGTCACTAAACCTCACATCGAAAGAACCTGCCGGCGGAACAGGCGGCAATTTAAAAGAATCCCGGATTTGAGTAATATCCGATTCAGAGAGATGTAGGTTTATGTTAGATTTATCCGATTTGAAATTCAAGCTGATTATATCTTCAGGAAGTTTAGCATCAATATCAGTAACATTTGCCAATATAGCTGTAGAATTACCATTTAATTCGATAGTTCCTGAGTCATTGGCAAAAAGCATATAAGATTTACCGGGTTCAAATTGGGTAGCAGGTACATATGCGCCGTCATATGCATACATTAATCCTGCCTCCAAAATCCCGGAATTATCCAGTACTGACGCAAGGTTTACAACAGATGAAATTCCTGAGATTAAATTCCAACCTTCCGAAAGTTCAATTTCTAGTTCATCTATCATTTCACCGGTAAATGTTACTTGTTCTGATTCATCTAATAATAACCAGTAACCGTTACCCTCGTTCAAAGTTTCAGCTAACTGATAACCGGAATCAATCAAAGTAAATAGAGAGTTATCTTCTGCGTGATCGAAAATGTCATGGTAAGATTCATGATCCATATCCATAGCCAGTCCAACAAGGTTCCAGCCGTTGCGGTATGAAACGAGTATTTCCGGTGTTTCAGGTGCTTCCGTTACATTTAATATAGCAGGTATTGTAACAGAATCCCATCCCGGGGCATTGGTTGTAAGTCGTATTGCTGACTCATAAACACCAATTTCTAATTCTTCAGAACTGAGTAAAACTTCAACTATAGTGGTTTCATCTTCGCTTATACTTCCTGATGCAGGACTAAGACCGGTTATAAAATCCGGTGCATCATTAATACCATCAAGAGCAATAGCACCAGTCCATGAACTTGACGTTCCGGTTGTCCAACCATGTCCGACCCAAATGTACAAACCTTCAACATCTATTGGTTCTGAAAGTTCTATTGTTGTGTTGACGGTAGAACCTGCACCACTATTGCCTTCTCCCCACTCGATTTTTGTGCCATCCGGGCCAAAATCGGAATATCCGCCAACTTGCAATACAACTGTTGATGAATTTATTTCGGGTTCAGTAGTTAGAATTACTGCTAAATCACTTGCCCATGTAAACCCACCAGCAGAGTTTAATATAAAATCACCACTAACAGCAGTAAGTTCTCCTAAATAGTCTGCATCATTTATTAAAACAAAGTTTCCACCGCTTAAAGTCAAGTCTTCAAACTCATAGATAATTCCGGCCATTGTGGCAGGTAAGCCATTGGAGCTATTGTTTAGATAAGTATCAATAATAGCTTGCTGCCAGGAGTTAGGGTTTTCTAACCTATTTGTTACATATTGGTTCAAAACAGCGCGGACAAGATTCGAATCAAATTCGCTTTGTTGTTCATGTTCAGCTTTTTTGGTAATTGAATCATTTATTAAGCGTCCGGCTGTTTCAGGAAAGCCCGGAAAGTTAAAGCTTAGTGTTTCATCACCTACATTTTGAAGCTGAATTTGTATAGTAGTTGTTTCATTTTCTGCAATAGTTGCATTAATCTCAGTAGGAGAAAGGCTTAGCTCAGGAATTCCTAATGCATCACCACTTAAAGCAACCTCAAATGTACCCTCACTTGTCTCAAGTATTAAAGTTGAAGTATAACTACCCTTTTCGTCAGGATTAAAAGTTACGGTAAATGTTTGAGATGACTGCGCATTTAATGTAAATGGTTCGGTAGGTGAAACGGAGAAAACATC
>PXCK01000091.1 GCA_003566635.1 Balneolia bacterium
GCACTATGATTCAATTTTTATAAAAGTTTTTCCTATTGCAGTTAGAGATAACAATGGACAAGGAGGTCATCCCATTTCGCATATTGAGCAATCTTTGTGTATTTTAAAGCAAGATTTTGAGATCTATAATATTTTCTTTGACATCCAACCTATTGATACAATCAACAATACGCATGTTTTAAATGTAGACTCTTTAAGACCTAATTCCGGAAGTAATGATTGGACACAATTTGATAATTTAATATTTCCTTTAACAGAAGTAGATGGCATATCAATATTTTACGTAGGAAATCCTTATGACACTTTGTTAAGTTCTTGGGCACGATTTACTTTGAGAAGTATTTTTATGGGAGGGTCTGCAGTATTCGATGTGCCACATACGAGTACTAGCCTTATAACCCATGAAATGGGTCACGCCTTGGGACTCCCTCACACATTTCAGGGATATGGCATGACCAGCTATTGTGGCACTCCTAGTTTATTTCCTAGTCATGCATGCGCTGAGCTGGTTGACGGCTCTAATTGTGATACTTGTGGAGATTTGATATGTGACACTAGAGCTGACCCTGGCGTAATGAGGGAAACAGAAAAAACTTGTGGTGTAACTGCAAAACTTGAATACGATAGCATTATCACTTACAACTGTGAATACAATTGGGAATATATTAATAATGTACTAACAAACGATCCTACACTTACAGGTCTCAATATATTATTATTTGATGCTAATAACGATACACTTAACCCGGATATGAATAATCATATGACATACACATATCCAGAGTGTATGAATCTATTCACTCTAGATCAAATTGATCTAATGAGATTTCTTATTGATGTACACGGGACATTAGCATGGATTCAATCAGATTCACAATATTTTTCAATGGATCTAGATTTAAAAATAAGGTCTGCTAAGGACGATTATGGTGAGGAACCATATAACAAAAGTTTCAATTTATGGAACAGCCCTGACATTTGGGTCAGAAATCAACAGGATGGATTTCTAAATCAAGTTCATCAAAACCCTTATTATGACTCAATTAACAACAATCCAGTATTTGTATATGTTAGAGTTACTAATAATAGTTGTGAAAATTTCTTAGGTGGCGGACATTTAAAATTATATTGGGCAAAAGCAAATACAGCTTTAAGTTGGCCTAGTCATTGGATAAACGCCACTCAAAGTGGCATTCCATTTGGCAATATAATTGACTCCATTGAATTAAATGGTATTTCTCAATGGAGCGATGGTATTTTTGAATTTGAATGGCATCTTGAAAATCCCGAACAATATGTAGGGATTAACCCTGACCCTTGGCATTATTGCTTATTAGCCAGAATTGTTTCAAATGAAGACCCGATGACGTTTCCTGAAGTTTCCTCAGTTTACACCAATGTATCAAATAACAATAACATAGCATGGAAAAATACAACCGTAGTATATCCTCCTCAAGTATTAAATTATAGTCCTGGTGGTGTTGTATCATTAGGAAGTGTTTCTGAAGAGACAGAAACATATAAAATCACATTTACCACAGAATCTGTTAACGATCATTTTCTAACTGAAGAAGCAGAAGTGTATTTTGTACTTGATGAAACTAGCTGGAATAAATGGATAGAAGGAGGTATGTTGGGCGAGTATGTAGAAATTAGAGATGAAGAGGAAAGAAAGATAGAGATACTTCAAAATGGGGCGTATCTCGATGGTCTAACTTTTTTACCGATGGAACAGAGTACATTAATGTTATCTTTTAATTATCTAGTGGATGAAGTAACACTAATTGACGAGTTTGAGTGCAGTCTAATTCAACAGATAAGTGATGGTGAACAAGAAATAATTGGTGGAGAAACATACATTGTTAGCAAAGATTTAAATAGGATTCCTTTTGATGCAGATGCCGGTTACGAACAAATGATTGTTTTGGGTGATAGTGTTTTTCTTGAGGCAGAAGATATTCAAGAAGATGCCATTTATAACTGGTATCTAAACGACACCTCCAAAGTTTATTCAGGCAGAGAATTTATTGCTTATCCAAATAAAACAGAAACATATAAACTTGAAGTCATAGCAAAAGACGGCTACAAGGATTATGACAGCGTAAAAGTTCAGGTTAAGCAATATGCCATCACAAATATTAGTCCTAATCCGGCCAATGATGAGGTTGCTATATCGTATAGAATTAAAGAGAATAGCAGCGCAAACCTTGTTATCATCGGATCAAATGGGACAATTATGTTAAACCAACCTCTATTGCACTCTAATTCTTCTGTAACGGTTAACGTATCCAACTACACTACCGGTACTTATACTGCGATAATCCAAACCGGAAGTCAGAATGTTGATTCTAAAAACTTTATAGTTCAATAATAATTAATACTTTTGTCTTATGATTCGCTTTTTAATCTTATTTGTTTTTTTTATAACAGGCTTTTTAAAAGCCCAATGGATTCAAGTACCTTCACCTGCGCCATTCGAATATCAAATGCTTACTAACCTTTACTTCATCAATGATTCTGTAGGTTTTGCAGGGGATAACAATTCCAACATCGTTACTTATGACGGTGGAAGAAGTTGGAGTGTTAATCCCGGGTTTACAGATTTGATTAAGGCCTGTTATGTTGATTCCCTCAATGGATTTGGTATAACCGAAACCAACTTTTATCAAACCTCAGACGGTGGCGCCAATTGGACAAACATTTCCGATTCATTAGAGATCAATCGTTATTCTTTGCTTGAGTGCGTGAACGGGAAGGTGTTTGTTGTCGGAAACAAATCTATAGGTGGCGATGGTTACTGGTATGTTTCTGATGACATTGGTACTTCTTGGGAGTTGCGCCATCTACAAGATTCGACCATGTATTTCCAGGGGCGTTTTTTAGATGAACAAAACATTTTTGGCTTTGCGGCCTCTCGCGTATTAAATGATCCTTCAGAAACCATGTTTCATTATGTAAAAACAACAGATGGCGGAAACACATGGCAGAGCATAGACTTCCCAGCTGGCTTTACTACGGGAAATCAATTTTACTATATTTCTTGTCCTGACTTAGATACGTGTTTTACAGCTTCTTCATTTACTGGTTTTGGTATACAGTGGTATCAATACACCGTTAGTCATTTAGACTTTCCTACCGGTAATCAAGACACCTTATTGCATCAACCGGAAAGATTTGTTCATTTCTTAGAAGGTTATGATCAATCACTTTTTGTTGGTGGCGCCGGCTATTTAATGACTTCATCCGACCGTGGACAAAATTGGCGTGAAGAAAATATAAGCTTTGTCCCTGGCTCTGGAAATCCGGTTGTATTGGCTTGTCATTTCTTTAACGACAGTTCAGCAATCGTTACCGGAGGCGGCGGCCTCATCATCCGCACCGACAATTTTGGCTTGGGATTAAAAGAAGCAAGTCTGCAACAACCAGGCTTTTCGGTGTACCCCAACCCCACGTCCAACGGCTTTCAGGATATTGCCTTAACGGGCTTAACACCTCAATCGACCTGTGAGATTACACTCTTTGACCTACATGGCAAACAGGTACGGCAGGTATATTCCGGTCGTGTAGAAAACAGTGAACTTCAGCTCCGTGTGGATTTGAGTGATTTGGCTGCGGGGAGTTATGTGTATCGGGTGCAGACGGAAATAGGGGTGGTACAGAAGAAGGTTCTTGTCCACTAGTCAATATTGGTTCACTAATTTATATTGAAATATTGGACAACGCAAAAAACAATGACCTTGACATTTAATTTCCAGCCAATAAAAAAGCAAATGAGTA
>PXCK01000199.1 GCA_003566635.1 Balneolia bacterium
GGTGTTATCTATTATATCCTCCATAATATTCTTGCAAAAACTAACTTATTCTTAATTGCCGGCGTTTCTAACAAATTGCTTGGTTCTTACCATCTTTCAAAAATGGGTGGTTTGTATAAGTCATTCCCACTCTTGAGTATTTTATTTGTGATTTCCGCTTTTTCACTCGCCGGTATGCCTCCACTTACAGGTTTCTGGGCAAAGTTTACGGTAATTTATGCAGGTTTATTGGAGCAACATTGGGTGGTAATTGGTTTTGCTCTTGCAGTTGGGCTACTAACACTCTATTCCATGACGAAAATTTGGATGGGTGCTTATTGGAGTCCGTTACCTGATGAAGCCCCCGTTGTTGCAGATAAATCATTTAAACCTGTTCAAGGTACTAATTACTGGATTTTAATGGCACCAATTATTTTAATTGCTGCAATCATTACCGTACTTGGTTTGTATGGCGAACCTTTCTTTAATATGCTTTTTACAGCTGCTGAAGAAATTCTGAACCCCGATATGTACATCAATACAGTTCTGAACCGATGACACTATTTTTATTAAATATCTTGTTAGCTATTATTTGGTCGGCCATAACCGGAACATTCAGTTTGGCCAATTTGTTAATAGGTTTTTTTCTGGGTTATTTGGTTATACTTGTTGCTGCTCCTGCTATTGATAACGATCATTATGCCCGAAGACTCCCCAAAGCTATTGCGCTAATTCTTTTTTTCTTAAAAGAGCTGGTAGTATCGAGTGTGCGGGTAGCTGTTGATGTACTAAGACCCGGCTTTAAAATGGAATCAGGTGTGGTTGGAATTCCACTGGATGTTGAAACAGATGTTGAGAAAACGTTACTCGCCAATATGATTTCGCTTACCCCCGGAACCTTATCTCTTGATATTTCTGAAGATGGGAAGACTCTTTACATTCATGCCATGTATATTGATAATGGTGATGTAAATGCTGTCATCAAGGAAATTAAAGGAGGAATGGAAAGGAAGATTCTTGAGGTAACCCGATAGAACGTAATCTTTAAATTTTTGGGCAAAGGGTGTAGAATGAAAGCATCAACTTTGTTGTTTATAAAGTGATGGATACAAATCAAACTAAAACACCCGAACTTCCTACTAATGGCGCATCTTCTGATAGGCCTCTAATTATTAAAGGTGCGCGGGTTCATAACCTCAAAAATATTGATGTAACCATCCCCCGTAATAAACTTACCGTAATCACAGGGGTATCGGGTTCCGGAAAGTCCAGCTTAGCTTTTGATACTATATATGCCGAAGGGCAGCGTAGGTACGTTGAAAGCCTATCCAGTTATGCTCGTCAGTTTTTAGAACGAATGGACAAACCCGATGTTGATTTCATCCAGGGGATTTCTCCGGCAATGGCCATTCAACAGAAAAATACCACGACCAATCCACGCTCTACGGTTGGAACGACTACCGAAATTTATGATTATTGTCGCCTGCTTTTTGCCAGAATTGGTAAGACCTACTCTCCGGTTTCCGGAGAAGTAGTACAAAAAGACAACCCTATTTCTGTGGTTGATCACCTGTTAAATACACTGGATGATAATCTTCGGTTTTATGTTTTGTTTCCTTTTCCACAGAGAGGGAAGTCAGCCGAGGAAGAAATTCAGGTTCTATTAGAAAAAGGATTTACACGTCTAATCGACCGGGATGAAAATGTGGTTGATTTGAGCAGGGATGATATCAACCCGAAAAAAATATCAGCCAAGACACATAGAGTTTTAGTTGATCGATTGGTAATTAAAACCGATAAAGAAACACGCTCCCGAATGACCGATTCGATTGAGACTGCCATGAGAGAAGGAATGGGCGCATGTGTTATTAAAATTCGGGATGGAGTTGAGTTATTCTTTTCGGATAGGTTTGAGCGGGATGGTATGGAGTTTACCGAGCCAACACCTCAAATGTTTTCATTTAATAACCCGTTTGGAGCATGCAAAACATGCGAAGGTTTTGGTAAAGTTACCGGAATTGATGAAGACCGTGTCATCCCAGATCCTGATAAAACCATACGAGATGGCGCTATTGCTCCATTCGACAGCCCCAAATTTTCTCAAAACTTTCGAGATTTAATAAAAGTCTGTGCTCGATACGGATTGCCAATCGATACACCTTATCGGGAACTGCCCAGAGAAGTAAAGGACTTGCTTTGGAAAGGCAAGGATGAATACAAAGGCATCCGCGGATTTTTTGATGAAGTACAGAGCGAGTTTTATAAAATGCACATGCGCATTTTTTATGCCAGATATCGAGGGTACAGTAACTGCCCAGAGTGTGACGGATATCGGGTACGTAAAGATGCATTGTATGTAAAAATTGCGAATCACCATATTGGTCAGGTTTGTGAGATGACCATTGCCCACGCAAAAGATTTTTTTGACACCCTTGAGCTAACCAAATATGAAGAAGATATTGCAGGGCAAATTCTATATGAAATCAAAAAAAGGTTGCAATATCTCAACGAGGTTGGTCTTGATTACCTCACCCTCGATCGACTCACCAAAACATTAAGTGGAGGCGAAGCACAACGAATCAACCTTGCGAATGCTCTTGGCAGCTCACTAATTGGCAGCTTATATGTATTAGATGAACCAACCATTGGGCTTCATCCAACTGATAACAATCGCCTCATTCGAATCCTGCAAAAACTTCGTGATATCGGTAATACAGTTTTGGTGGTTGAACATGATCCGGAGATGATGGAAGCTGCCGATAACGTAATTGATATCGGACCTTTCGCCGGAATTCATGGTGGAGAAATAAATTTTTCCGGAACTTTCAAGGATTTGAAATCCTCTAAAACGCTTACCGGAAAATATTTGAGCGGACGCTTAAGCATAGATGTGCCTGCTAAAAGAAGACAAGGTAATGGAAAGTTTATAAAGCTTGAGGGTGCAAGTGAGCACAATCTCAAAAGTGTGAATATTAAGCTACCATTAGGTACTATGACATGCGTTACCGGAGTGAGCGGATCGGGAAAATCAACCCTCATCCATCACACCTTGTATGCGGCCTTGCAAAAAGAGCACGGCACATATAACGACAAAATAGGGCGCCACCGCAACCTGGAAGGTGCACATGTTATCACCAGAGTAGAAATGGTGGATCAGACACCTATCGGACGCTCTTCACGTTCAAACCCGGCAACATACACCAAAGCTTTTGACCATATTCGGGACCTATTTGCAAATTGTCGTCAATCCAAAATTATGGGTTATACAGCGGGTGATTTCTCTTTCAACAAACCCGGTGGGCGATGCGAGGCTTGTCAGGGTGAGGGTGTGCAAACCATCGAGATGCAATTTTTAGCAGATATAGAGTTGCCATGTGAGGTTTGTGGAGGAAAGCGTTACAGAAAAGATGTATTAGCAGTTGAGTATAGGGGTAAAAACATCTTTGATGTTTTGGAGATGTCCATTTCAGAAGCGCTTGAGTTTTTCGTTGATGAACAATCTATCGTAAACAGGCTTCAGGTAATGGAAGATGTAGGGTTGGGATACCTTCGGTTGGGGCAAAGCGGAACTACATTAAGCGGAGGCGAAGCTCAGCGGGTGAAATTAGCACGTTTTTTATCCTTTAATGAAAGTGGACACACCCTCTACTTTTTTGATGAACCAACCACGGGTCTTCATTTTAATGATGTAGCACTGCTTCTCAAAAGCTTCAACCGATTAATTGAAAATGGTCATTCGGTAGTGATAATTGAGCACAATTTAGATGTGATAAAATCTGCTGATTATGTGATTGACATGGGACCCGGCGGCGGTTACAGAGGGGGAACTGTGGTAGCTACAGGAACACCGGAAGACCTGGCTGCAAATCCCGAAAGTGTTACAGGTTCATTTTTGAAACCGCTACTGGCTGAATAACCAAGGTTAGGAAACAAATTGAAGACTTAAGGGTTTATAATCATGACACGCTAAATTACTGTGATAATGAAACCAATTATTCAGATATTTATAATCCTGACCTTTTTGGTAAAAGCCAATGCGATAGCACAAATTTCGAATGATGCACCTGATTATTTAAGCCGGCCATATCCATCAACATACACCAAAATTGTTGATATCGAGTCATTCGATACATCAGTTTATTTTAAAAACCACATTTACATTCAACCCTGGGGTTACGCGCTTCTCTCTTTAAATTATCAACGTTTTTTCCCCGAACAACAAATAGCTATTGGTATGGGTTTTGGACTGAACACTTATGCACGAAACTTTACACTTGGTGGTGATGGTGGTGGGATGCTAAACATTTATTTTCTCAGGCAGTTTTCTTTAAGTGAAAAGTATAAGATAGGATTTGGGGGCGGTTCGACTTATGATTTTACCGGTTGGTATAATAATTTTGAAGATCCATTATTTTTAAAAGTCAATCTAAGCCGTTACTCAATTACTCCAGATAGTGATATAATGTATGCAGGTATAAGTTTGTATTACATAAAATGGGGAAATTGGTCGTTGAGACCATCGTTTAGTCTGGGGTTTTCATTTTGAATGGCAGTTAATATTTTTATTAACCACAGAGACTCAGAACCACAGAGATACTTTTCAATAGTACACTTCGAAATAGACACCTTCCAAAATTTGATATAAACTGAAGCTGACATATTTTTTGTTGCAAAATCAGTTTAGTGAATCATTTGTGTTAATGGTATTTTATGGCAGATTTACTGTTATCAATTTTCAATTTCTATTCTTCATAATTCATGAGTATTAAAAACTATACGCGCGAGCAAATTGAAGCCGGTCTGGCAAATCACGAACCTGCATTAAAAGAAAGAATCCGACTTCTTTTTGTAAACAATTTTATAACAGACGAAAACTTTGACAGGATTTGCAGGTTGTACAGCAATTTGAAAGGCAGTTATTACGATACCGTTGTCATTATAGAGAAGTATCCGGGGAATACCGATAAACTTCTTCCGTTAGTTAGCAATGAAACCTTTGATACGCCTTTAGGGTCAGTGCTTGCAAATGATCCTTTGCGCAATGATTTTTGCGACGAAGATGATGATTTCTTCCTCGATGATAGTGGCTATTCTGAGAATATGGCACTATACGATCATCTCATGATGTTGCAGTGCGTATTGAAAGATTTTAATGTAGTTAGTATTCAAATTGCCGATTCTCGTCCTTCTATCGTTAGAGAACTTGCCGCAGCTATTGAAGAGTTATTGCGTGAACGTAACGCACTGGTAGTTTTATGCAGCAATATATCTGAGTCAGAAAAAACGGTTCTAAATGATTTATACGGGAGAATTAAGGCAAAAGAAACATCTCGTTTGTTTAACTTTTTGAACACCGGTGATGCCCGTATTCGTGGCACAGGTCCTTTTATGGCGGGAGTATTAGTAGCAGATAAATGGGAGTTGGATCATCATTTTATATCGCTTGAGCCAAACAAAACGCCACATCTTGCGGGGTGTGCTACTTTAAAGAAGTATCAAGGATAATTACGAATGAAAAAGGAACCATACAAAAGTCTAAAGATTAATATTGTAGGTTCCGGTCGTGTTGCTCGTGCTTTAGCTGCATCTTTTTTTCAAAATGATATCGCTGTAAATGGAGTTTTTGCTAGAAATGAAAAAGTAGCCAGAGAAATTGCGATTTCTTGTAATAGCTCCCGAAGTGGTTCAATTCCAGAAGGTCTTCCGTATGATGGAATTACGTTTATGGCCGTTAGCGATCAGGCTATTGAGGAAGTTTCAATACTTATAAATCCAAATGAAAAAGTACACCTAGTCCATTGTTCCGGTGCAATGGATTTGTCTGTTTTGGGTAATCATCAAAGTAATGGCGGCAGTTTTCATCCTATTCAAACCATTCAGGAAAATGAATCAGGTTCATGTTTTGAAGGTAGTACCATTAGTATTCTATCGAATAATAGTATGCTAAGTGGCGAGCTTTCAAATATCGCCATAAAAATTGGGGCTAATCCTCTTTTCGTAGATGCACATCAAAAAAGAATACTGCATATAGCTGCTGTTTTTGCATCAAATTATATGAATACTCTTCTGTATCAGGTAACTAAGATTGAACCACAGCTCAACCTTGAAAACCAGACTTTACTTAATGTCCTAAGGCCAATCATCTTACAAACAGCGGGATTGGTTAGTAGTGAGGGTACTAAAACCACTTTAACAGGTCCCATTAGCAGGGGGGATATCACCACCCTTGAAACCCATTTAAACATGTTGAAATCGATGTCTCCTGAACTCTCTCAACTTTACAAAAGAATGGGCGTTCTAACGGCAAGTCAAGCTTTGGAAATAGGTTTTATCGATACAGATTCACACAAAAAAATAATTGATACCCTTCGTTATGAAGAAGAATGATTTTTACGACAGGGTTTTTGATGTAGTAGCCAGAATTCCTTATGGCAAGGTTACTACATATGGAGCTATTGCTAAATATTTAGGAAGTGGAGGAAGTTCAAGGTTAGTAGGCTATGCACTTAACAGCTCCATCAAGCAAACGGATGTGAACCTTCCATGCCACAGGGTCGTGAACAGGTTGGGGCAGCTGACCGGCAAAGTACATTTTGGTGCCGATGTAATGGAAACGTTATTACGACATGAAGGCGTTGAGTTCATAAAAGAAGATACTGTGAACCTGGAAAAACATTTTTGGAATCCTGCCGAACCTGACACCTATGTTTAATTTTTTCAAACGCAAAGCTATAATCCTAAAACCGGAACAAAACAATACCATACGGTTAAGAGAGCCGGATAAATCCCTTTTCGAGAAGGCTTTGAAGTTGTACATCATCATTCATCAAAAGCCTCATAAAGAATTGAGTGATGAACTTTCCGTTCAATTCAAAAGTCTTGGTAATATCGTGTATAGTTTAATACGGAATTGGCTCGCGGATGGGAAACCGTCTTTAGATTATATGGCGTTTTTGAATGAAAAAATTGTTGAAATAAACGGGTTACCTGAGCAATATTTCGATAGGCTTGAAATACGAATATCCGAAGTTGGAGAGCTCGAGTTAAATGCAGAAGCATCCTTTGTTTTCAGGGATGAAGATTCTAATAACCCTTTATATCTAACCTATCATAAAGAGACGGGTGAGTGTAAGTTTTCGGACTTAGACGGGTGAATCTGAAGATTAAATGGGATTATTCACCCAAATTTGAGTGCGTATGATATTTTTTCTAAATACAATATTTTTAATAAAATAAGATTTAAATTTCACCCTTTCGTGAATAATTTGGGATTAACCCTCTTCAAACTCCATATCTTCTTCCTCTTCAAGTAGCTCTTCTTCCGGGACGTAATGAATTTTGCGCAGTAGTTCAATAGAGTCTTCGGCCGGTTTTGGGCCATCCAGCGTTACATGTATTAGTTGCAACCCCTGATTTATTTGCTCGCCATCAAAATGAAGATGTTGATTAATGCCACGGAATAAATCCATTGATTGAATGGTTTCATTTATAAGACTTGGGTTTACTCCTTGGCTAATTGCTTCTGCCATAAAATGACCGATATCATACCCAATAAATGCAAAGTTGCTTGGCTCTCTACCGTAGCGATTCAGGTAATCGCTCCTGAAATTTATAACACGCTCATCGCTTTCGCTTCTGTTAAAAATTGCCGTATAAACTATATTAAGATTTGATACTGCATCCGTATTTATTTCATTTAAGCCCCATTCCTCGGTTCCGAGAACGGTAACAGGGCTTTGCAGAGCAATTAAATTTGTGAGAATGTTGTCAATCATGGTTGGGGCAGCCTCGCCGGTGAGGGGTAAAAACAGGCCATCAACCGGTTGTAAAACGCGGGTTGTGTCGTCAAGGACTTCGTTATTTAGTGCAAAGTTTTCAATTTGGTTGGTGACGTCGAACCGCAAAAGCTGGAAATCTAGATTGAAGAAATGAGTTATGTGCGCGCCATGTTCCTGCACAAGTTGTCGAAAAGCATTGGCTTCCGAAATACCGGCTGTATTCCTTTCAACCAAAACAGCAAGGGAATCATATTCAAGTTGATTTACGGCAAAATCGGCAATAACCCGACCTCGCATGGAAAACGTTGGGTTAGCCTGATAAAAATAAGGGCTGATTCCCGCTAAGTCGTCGGAGTTTGCTAAGGGGGAAATTACCGGTATTTCGTACTGAGTAGCTAAACCTGCTACTTCCTTGGCATCTTCACTAAACAAGGGGCCAAAAACGATATCTATTTGATTACTTTCTACTAAATCTTTGAAAAGCCCGGTAGCGGAAACTTCATCTTCATAAGCGTAATCTCTCTTGGAGGCAACATGAACCGATAGGTATCGATTTCGATTATCACTATTTTGCTCTTCAATTGCTAATAAAAAGCCATAATATAGCTGGCGGCTTACATCATACCCAATTTCTCCCCGCTCTTGTTGTGGTAGAATTACACCGAGATTATATATCATGCCATCGGGCATGGTAGGGGTTATCGGTTCCTGTAAAAAAGGAATTTGAGTTAAAGAACGGCGCATTTCACTCACAAAGGTATTCGGCATTCTGTTCTCTAGTGCCAGGTTTATGTACTGTTGTCCATACGTTCTGTCAGATCGACTCATCCCTTCATTAAAAAGCTCTGTAAGCAATGCTTCGTTATCATTGATTTCTTGTATGATATCCAATCGTTGGGGATGTGTCAGGAGTTGATTGATTTCGTTAAATCGCAGGTTGGAAGTCGATTGAATTTCCGGTGTAATAGCGTTTGACTGAAGTTCATAAAACTTGAGTAGTGAATCTTTAAACTCCCTTAATCGGAAAAGAGACAATGCAGCAATAAACTTCGCTTCATCATTTAATTCTTCGAAATGAATAGATGAAACTTGTTGGGCAGAAGCTAAAGCATTGGTATAATCACCCATTGCGTAATAACTTTTAGAAGCCATTAGTCTGGCTTCATCAGACCCTTCGATAGATTCAAAAGCGAGTATAGCTTGCTGGTAATCTCCACTTTCAAAAAGGGCAAGTGCATCGTTGAATACAGTTTCCAAATCAAACTCCTGAGCCTGTAAAGTAACGGCTCCGGCAGTTAAAAGAGTTACGACAGCAATTGTAAACGTTAGTTTTTGCATTCTACTTTCTTGAATTAATTCCTGCAACTTGTAACGAGCTTAAAGCTAACAAAATTTGCAGAAAATAATTAATTATTCCCATTCTATGGTTGCCGGTGGTTTAGAACTGATATCATAAACTACCCTATTAATCCCTTTTACTTCATTAATGATTCTGTTCGATACCCGCGAAAGAAAATCATAGGGTAAATGCGCCCAATCTGCGGTCATACCGTCAACACTGGTAACGGCACGAACGGCTGCGGTGTATTCGTAGGTTCGTTCATCGCCCATAACACCAACACTTTGAACCGGTAGCAATACCACTAGAGCCTGCCAAACGGAATCGTACAAGCCGGTTGATTTAAGCTCATCTATGAAAATAGCATCGGCATCACGAAGTAAATCCAGTTTTTCTTTTGATAATTCACCAAGCACACGAATACCAAGTCCGGGTCCGGGGAAAGGGTGTCGGTTTATGAATCCGGCCGGAATTCCCAGGGCAGTACCTACTTCGCGGACTTCATCTTTAAATAGTTCCCGCATGGGTTCCAGTAATTTGAGATTCATTTTTTCCGGCAAACCGCCCACGTTATGATGCGATTTGATGGTAGCAGAAGGACCTTTAAAACTAACACTTTCGATTACATCCGGATACAGAGTTCCCTGCGCTAACCATTTAAAATCGAACTCATCGGTAATTTCATTTTCAAATACATCTATGAAGGTATTACCAATGATTTTTCTTTTTTTCTCAGGATCTGAAACACCGGTTAATCTCTCTAAAAACAAACCGGATGCATCAACCCCTTTTACGGGCAAATGAAGAACGTCCCTATAAAGTTGCAGAACTTGTTCAAATTCATTTTTTCGTAATAAGCCGTTGTCAACAAAAACACATAACAATTGGTCGCCAATGGCCTGATGGATCAGCGTTGCCGTTACCGTAGAATCAACCCCACCGGAAAGAGCACATAATACTTTGTCGGATCCAACCTGTTCTTTTATAGCATTTTTTGTTTCATCGATGAAGGAAGCGGGCGTCCAATCGGGTTTAATACCACAAATATCTAAAGCAAAGTTAGCAAGGATTTGTTTTCCATGATCGGTATGCACCACTTCGGGGTGAAACTGTACTCCATAAATAGGTTTATTATTATGACAAACGGCTGCAATTGGAGCGTTATCGGTATGTGCAATAATTCGGAAATTATCGGGCAGTTCACGAAGCTTATCTCCGTGACTCATCCAAACGGTGGAGTTTTGTGGTACATTTTTAAGGAGAGGGTTTTCTTCATCAGCTATAAGTGATGCACGTCCGAATTCTCTTTTGTCAGATTTTTCAACGCTACCCTTTTTTATGGTATGAGCAATAATTTGTAATCCATAGCAAATACCAAGAACCGGGACATTATAATCATAAATACCGGTATCCAAATAGGGTGCTTCGGTATCATTCACACTCATTGGGCCACCCGACAAAATTACGGCTTTGGGAGGGTGATGGCGGAAGTCTTCCAATCCGTGATTGAATGGATGGATTTCACAATAAATGTTCAGTTCCCTAAGTCGACGTGCGATGAGTTGGGTGTACTGAGAGCCAAAATCAAGGATTAAAATCCAAGCGTGTGTATTTCTCATATCGAAAAAGTTGAATAATAAAAAAGCCCCTGATTAAAGGGGCTGAAAAAGAATCAGGATATGATTTCCTGGTAAGCCTCTGAATCCATCAAATCGTCTAACTCAGACGAATCAGATAATTTAATCTTAACCATCCAACCGTCGCCGTAGGGGTCGTCATTAACAAGCTCGGGCTCATCAGCGAGTTTTTCGTTTATCTCTGCAAGTTCTCCTGCAACCGGCATGAAAAGTTCAGAAACTGTTTTAACGGCCTCAACCGTACCGAAAACGTCGTCTTTATCGAAAGATTCACCTACATCATTTAGTTCAACAAAAACAATATCACCTAATTCGCTTTGCGCAAATTCGGTGATTCCAACTGTAACTGTACCATCGCCGTTATCACGAACCCACTCGTGTTCTTTGGTATATTTTAAATTATCTGGGTAACTCATTATGGTTAAATATTTGGATTAAATTTGAATGATTTTTCGAGGAAGTGGGTAGTGAATTTACCCTCAATAAATTCCGGGGTTTCCATTAATTGCAGATGATAGGGTATGGTTGTTTTAATACCTTCAATCACAAACTCGTTAAGCGCCCGCTTCATTCTGGCAATACACTCCATACGATTTGGTGCACTTACAATAAGTTTTGCAATCATGGAATCGTAGGTTGGAGGAACAACATAACCGGAGTAGGCATGGGTATCAACCCGAACACTATGACCGCCCGGCATGTGGAAAGTTGTAATCTTACCGGCAGATGGGCGGAAGTTTTTCTCAGGATCCTCAGCGTTGATGCGACACTCAATTGCGTGCCCTCTCATCTTAAATTCACTACGTTTAAGAGGTAATCCGGCAGCAACTTCTAATTGATTTTTTATCAAATCGGCGTTTGTAACTTCTTCAGTAACCGGATGCTCAACCTGTATACGCGTATTCATTTCCATGAAATAGAAGTTGAGGTCTTTATCAACCAAGAACTCAACCGTGCCGGCTCCTTCGTACTGAACAGTTTCGGCAGCACGTATTGCAGCCTGCCCCATTTTTTCACGAAGCTCCGCATTAACTATAGGTGATGGGGATTCTTCAAGTACCTTTTGGTGTCTTCTTTGAAGCGAGCAATCCCTCTCTCCTAAATGCGTGATGTACCCATGACGGTCGCCCAAAATTTGAATTTCTACGTGACGCGGCTCTTGAATGTATTTTTCAACATAAACTTCGGGGTTGCCAAATGCATTACCGGCCTCGCTTCGGGCTGATTCAAACTGACGCTTGAAGTCAGCTGCTTCGTGTACGATTCGCATACCACGACCACCGCCACCGGCGGTAGCCTTTACGATTACCGGAAAGCCAATATCCTTGGCAATAGCCTCGGCTTCTTTTACATCACTAATGGTTCCGTCGCTGCCGGGAACAACCGGTACACCAAACTTAATCATGTTGTCTTTGGCGGTAGATTTATCACCCATGGCAGAAATCATATCCGGTGATGGGCCAATAAACTTGATATTATGCTCTTCGCAAATTCTTGAAAACTCGGCGTTTTCAGCTAAAAAACCATAGCCAGGGTGGATAGCTTCGGCATTTGTTATTTCGGCAGCAGCTAATATACGGGGAATTTTTAAATAACTGTCGCGAGAGGCAGCAGGACCAATACAAACGGCTTCATCGGCAAAGCGTACATGTAAACTGTCGGCATCTGCTGTGGAGTAAACAGCTACGGTTTTAATACCCATTTCCCTACAGGTACGTATTACCCGAAGCGCGATTTCACCTCTGTTGGCAATTAATATTTTTTTAAACATAAATATTAGGCAGGTTCAATTTCAAAAAGCGGTTGATCGAATTCGACGGGTGTGGCATCACTAACCAAAATTTTGGTGATTTTTCCGTCGTGTTCAGACTCAATCTCGTTCATGATTTTCATGGCTTCTACAATACAAAGAACCTGACCTTTTTTAACAACATCTCCGGGCTTAACAAATGGATCCGACTCCGGTGATGGCGCTTCGTAGAAAGTTCCAACAATTGGAGACTTGATAGTAATCCCATTTGATGCAGGTGTATCTACCGGTTTTTCGGTAGCAGGAGCAGGATTTGCCGGAGCTGCAGCGGCAGGAGCCGGAGCAGGTGCAGGTGGAGCATAGTAAACTTGCTCACTACCAGCAGGAGCATCGGCCTGCTTTTTAATTTTAATTTTAAATTCCCCTTCTTCAATAGAAACCTCATTAACACTACTTTCAGAAATGAGTGTAATCAGGTTTTTTATAAGCTTTAAATCCATAATATTGGTTAATTAATCAGTTTTTAACTCGTTCGATATAGGTAGAAGTACGTGTGTCTACGCGTAGCATTTCGCCTTCATTTATAAACAAAGGTACTTGTACAACCGCACCTGTTTCTAATGTAGCCGGCTTCGAACCCCCTTGTGCGGTATCCCCTCTAACACCCGGGTCGGTTTGTACAACAGAAAGGTTTACATGGTCGGGTAGCTCAGTGAATAAAATTTTCTCTTCTTCGGCATTTACTACCATAACCATTTCCTGACTTTCCTTCATAAATTCAGGTTTGTCGACCTTTTCGGGTGGTAATGCAACCTGTTCGAAGGTTTGGGTATGCATGAAGTTATAGAAACTCCCATCGAAATATAAGAATTGATAGGGGCGACGTTCAACACGAATAGATTCTGTGTTTTCTCCGGACCGCCACGTTTTGTCGATAATTTTGCCACTTTCAACACCCTTTAATTTGGTGCGAACAAAAGCAGGCCCCTTGCCTGGTTTTACGTGTTGGAACTCAACAATAGTCCATAGTTTGTTGTCTATTTTTAAAGTAAGACCGTTTCTAAATTCGGATGTAGAAATTTTTGGCATAGAATAATTTTAGATAATGCTGATTTAACAGTTAAATCGATTTTAATAAATACTAATTAAAATACGATTTCTTGCCAAATCCTGCCTAAAGTATTTGGTTTTTGGGTTTTTTAAAGAACTAACTAGCTAAGCCAGTTGATTATGGTCGTAACCAGAATGATACCTATTAAAATCGGGCAAATAAAACGAATAAAAATAGACCATACCGGGAAGAACCAATGATCATTAATAGTGTCGAAGCCTTTTTCCATTTCAAGTTTAGCATTACCCATTTTCCAGAAATAACCAAGGAAAATACATAACATAAACCCACCAAGAGGAAGACCAATATCACTGAAAATGAAATCGATAGTGCCAATTAGGCTTGTATCGAAAGCTATGATAATAGAAATTACGGTCACACCACTACCAATTAAAATAGCAGCTGTTTTTCTTTTTAAACCGTGTTCATCAATGGCGTAAGCGGTTGGAACTTCTAAAAGAGAAATGGAAGATGTTAGGGCAGCAATACTTAGCAAGAAGAAGAAACTAGCTCCAAAAATTAACCCTATAATGCCACCCATATTATGGAATAATTCTGGTAGTACCTGGAAAATGAGGGCAGCACCGGCAAAAAGGCTTCCATCTTCATTAAATACAGTTAAGCCCTGTGCCTGTGCCATAAATATTGCCGGCATGATTAATAAACCTGCCATAAACGCGATACCAATATCAGCAAGAGTAACGTATCCGGCAACTTCAGGGATGTTTTCTTTCTTACTCAAGTAAGAACCATAAGTAATTAAAGCACCCATACCGAGTGAGAGGGAGAAAAATGCCTGCCCCATTGCCGCAAGTAGCAAATCGCTGTTTATAGCAGAAAAATCAGGGATTAGATACGCTCTGATACCTTCACCGGCACCGGGCTGGAATAGCACATAGCCAATCATTATCACTAAAATAACGATAAGCATTGGCATGAGATATTTTACGGCACGCTCAATACCATCACTTACACCACCAAGAATAATTGAGATAGTCGCAGCCATAAAAACTATGGCAACACCTGCATTTAGCCATCCGTTATCGGTATCGGCAACCCATTCCGCCCATTCAAACCAACCGGCTGAATAAAAGATTTGTTCAAAAAAGTAGCCGAGGGTCCAACCGGCAACGATAACATAAAATGAAAGTATGGCAACTCCACACATTACCCCCCAAAACCCAACAAGTGGGAAGAATTTACTTTCGGATAGTGCTCGAAAAGCTCCTACAGGGTTACGTTGTGATTTACGACCGATGCTTAGTTCCCCAACCATTACGGGGAAACCAACAATAAATACCAAAGCGGCATAAAGGAGCAAAAAAGCGGCACCACCATTTTCGGCCATTACGGTTGGGAAGCGCCAAATATTACCGAGACCCACAGCAGAACCGGCAGCAGCGAGGATAAATCCTATTTTACTGTTCCAGTTACCTCGTTTAGAAGTTGTAGAAGTTGCCAAGATAGTTAGATTGTGTTGTTAGGTGTTATATTGATGAGACTAAAATATTGTATTTACACCTTATCACGCAACTTTGCAAAAATTTTTGATGAAAATATAGGTTATAGAGGCAGGGAAAGTTTGGAATCTATCCCGGCATTAGTCACCCCGCAAACAAAAAACTACCCCGAATTATTCACCCATAAATTAGCTTAAGAAATTATAAAACCTGATTTTCGTGTTGATATACTTTTTCTATACAAATTTAATCTTGATGGATTTTCGAAGGTGAAACGCCAAAGTATTGTTTAAATACGGTAGCAAAGTAGTTTGGCTTTAAGAAGCCAACTGCTAGAGAAGCTTCTTTAACACTAAAGCCTTTCTCTGATATCAATATTTTAGCTTCCTTCATTCTTAATTCTTTTATGTAATCATTTAGGGTGATGTCACAAACTTCCTTCCAGTCGCGGTACAGTTTAGTCCTGCTGGTAAAAAGGGCATCAGCAAGTAAGTTCACATTCAACCTTGGGTTTGCCAAATGGCGGTACACCAATTCTCTGATCCTGCGCTCAAGTTCACTTACTCGTAAATCTCCAGCTTTTTCTTCATCTTCGAAATTTTGCTTTAAGCGCGATTCTCGCCTGAGTACAGCCGCAACTTGTGAGAGCAATATTTTATTAGCAATGGGTTTAGTCAGGTAAATATCAGCCCCTGAACTCAGTCCGGCTTCCATATCTTCAAGCTTATTTTTTGCTGATAAAAAAATGACAGGCACTTGACGGTAATTATTCTTTTTTCTCAACTCCCACACGAACTCATGCCCATTCATTCCGGGCATCATAACATCGGAAATCACCAAATCCACTTTTTGTTTTTCGAGGGCTTCAAGCCCTTTTTTTCCATCACCAGCCTGTATAATATGGCTGTTTTCCGAAAGGATATCAGAGAGATAATTTCTGAAATCAATATTGTCTTCTACTAA
>PXCK01000052.1 GCA_003566635.1 Balneolia bacterium
AAGGCAAAAATCAAAAGCCGATTATCGTTAATGGCGTGGCAGACCATGTTCATATACTGGTGGGCTTAAAACCGGCAATGAGCATTTCTGATTTGGTGAGAGACATCAAAAACAATTCTTCCAATTTCATCAACGCCCAAAAATTCTTAAATGGAAAATTCTCGTGGCAAGAAGGTTATGGAGTTTTCTCTTATGCTCATTCGCAAGTTGATACGGTATATCAATACATTGCCAATCAGCAAGAACATCACAGAAAGAAAACATTCAAAGAAGAATACATTGATTTTCTTCAAAAATTTGAAATTGAATACAACGATAAATATTTATTCGAATGGTTGGATTAACACTATCACCCCTTCGGGGTTTGATGGATCTTTTGTTTGCATTTTGCTATAATCTTGTCATCCCTTCGGGATTAAAAAAGCTTCTAAAGCGTAATTTGGGTTGAAATAACCTTTTAGAGTTAGCTGCATTAAAAGAATTAGAACTGCTTAATTGTTTTAGACCCTCACCTCGGGTCTCTCCTAAATAAACATTAACCACAAAATCTCAAACAGATTTGGGGGAGGGTCGATTGAGCGACGAAAAAGAGTAAGTACGTAAAAAAAGGACTGCTTTTGGCAGTCCTTTTCAACTGTTACTCGAATGGATTAACGCCCATATTGTACCACGTAAAAGCATAAACATCTGCCAGTTCACGAATGATCATATGAGTGGGTTTTCCTGCCCCGTGACCCGCATTGGTATCAATTCGTATCATAACGGGGTTATCGCCATAATGTTTAGCCTGCAACTCTGCTGCAAACTTATACGAATGTGCAGGCACAACACGGTCGTCGTGATCAGCCGTGGTAATTAATGTAGCCGGGTAGCTAACACCCTCACGAACATTATGAACGGGAGAATACCCCAGTAAATAATGAAACATTTCTTCGCTCTCATCAACCGTGCCATAGTCGAATGCCCATCCGGCACCGGCTGTAAAGGTATGATATCGTAACATATCCAAAACCCCAACGGCGGGCAGAGCTACCTGAACCAATTCCGGACGTTGCGTCATTACTGCTCCAACCAGTAATCCACCATTACTCCCGCCGGCAATAGCCAGTTTTTCGGATGATGTGTACCCGTTATCAATTAAATACTCGGCTGCCGCTATAAAATCATCAAACACATTTTGTCGATTCATTCTTGTACCTGCATTGTGCCATTCACGGCCATATTCTCCCCCACCACGAATATTGGGTTGAGCATAAATGCCACCATTCTCCAGCCAAACTAAACGTGCGACACTAAAAGACGGACGCAAACTAACGTTGAATCCACCATATCCATACAGGTATGTAGGATTCTGCCCATTCATTTCAAGTCCTTTTTTATATGTGATGAACATCGGGATTTTTGTACCGTCTTTACTTTCATAGAAGACCTGCTCAGTTACATAATCTTCGGGGTTGAAATCAATATTCGGGCTCCAATACAACTCGGACTCACCTGATGCTATATCATACTTAAAAATGGCAGCAGGATAAGTAAATGAAGTAAAAGAGTAGTAAAGAATATCATCATCCTTTTCAGCAGAAAAACCACCGGCTGTTCCAATACCGGGAAGTTCTATTTCACGGATGTAATTACCCTCATAATCATACTGACGTACAACCGTTTGCACATCGATCATATAATTTGCAAACAAATTTAACCCGGCAGTAGATGCCGATAGTACGTAATGTGTTGGCGGGATTACATCAACCCAATTTTCCTTACCGGGATTATCAACAGGAGCACTTACCACTCTGTAGTTAGGCGCTTCATTATCGGTATATATGAGCATCTTACCATCATGAATGTCTAAAACGGAATAGTTGTAGTCAAAACCTTCAGCAATTTGTACAATTTCAGAATCCGGATTCGACAAATCTTTTATATACAACTCGTTCCCATTGGTACTTACCGCTGCACCAATAATGAGGTAAGTGTGGCTGTCATCAACATACCCAAAAATATAACGACGAGGAGTTTCAGAACCACCGAAAACGAGCTCATCCTCACTTTGTGGTGTGCCAATTCTGTGATAATACAATTTATGCTGATCAGTCATAGCCGAAAGCTGGCTACCATCGGGCTGTTCGTAACTGCTGTAAAAAATCCCTTCATTTTTATACCATGAAATTCCAGAGAATTTAACATTCTCAATGCGATCACTAACTAACTCTTTGGTTTCGGTATTCATTACAAAAATGGTTCTCCAATCAGATCCACCTTCTGATATGGCATAAGCAAAAAGTGAAGCATCTTCCGACCAGCTTATACCGGCAAGCGAGGTTGTACCATCTTCCGAAAAATCATTTGGGTCAAGAAAAACTTCAACATCACCACTTCCGGGTGATTTAGTTCGAAATAAAACAGAGTGGTTTTGCAGTCCGTCATTTCGGTAGAAATAGTAATAATCGCCTCGCTTAAACGGAGCTCCCATGCGCTCGTAATTCCAATGTCGGGTTATACGCTCTTCAATGGCGTTTCGGAATGGAATGGAATCTAAGAAACCGAATGTGAGTTCGTTCTGTGCCGTTACCCATGCCTTCGTTTCTTCTGATAAATCGTCTTCCAACCAACGATAAGGATCGGGAACCTGAACCCCGAAGAATTCATCCACTATATCTCCTTTTGCGGTTTCGGGATATATGAATCGCTGTTGTGCATTTGAAGTTTGAAGTGAATGAGTCATTATTAGAAGCGGAATTAATAAAATGATTTTTTTCATAACAAGTGAATTTGGTTAGATAATTCAATCGATGCTAGTGCAATAATACTAAAAAAAACTTTGCATCTAGTGGGCTTGGCAAGAAAATTCTACAACACTATAACTCAATACCCGCCTTACTATTTACAGACCTATCAAACTTTGCGCCTTGGCGCCCCGCCGGTAAACCGGGGCAAGTTGGCGAGAAAATTAAAACATAGCTACCATTTAGGGGTCTCGCAAAGCTGCTAAATATCGTAGGAAAAAAAATGCAACTTTGCATCCCACCGGCAAGCCGGGGCACGTTTACGAGAAAAATCATATACCTAAACCTGCTTTTAGTAATTTTATTACATTAGAGTTATTTTAGTGGATCGAATTAATCCAAACTTTTTTTACCCTCACAAATGTCAGTAACCAGAGACGACGTTTCATACATAGCCAATTTAGCCCGTCTTAGCTTATCGGATGAAGAGACTACCCGATTAGTTAAAGATATGAACCAAATCCTCGATTACATGGAATTACTCAACAAGGTAGATACCGATAACGTTGAACCGCTTGAGCACGTGATTGAGCTTAACACACCTTTTAGAAAAGACGAAGCTCTGAAACCGCTTGATCACGAACTCGCTCTAAAAAATGCCCCGGATGCTGATGCCGATTTCTTCAGGGTTCCAAAAGTAATCGAGTAATAACATGACCAAAAGAAGGCCCCGAAAACCCGAAACAAACGAAGCCCTGCCAACTTCTCCCTGGAGTCGCCTGTCGCCTAAATGGCAACATGCAATTTGTCTGTTTTTCCTATTTCTACTTCCATTTTTCCAATATCCGGATGTTTTATTGGGTGATAAGCGGTTTGTGGCTCATGATATTATACAATGGCGTGCAAGTGCAGAATCCCTAATAGATCACAAAGAAACGCATGGCGAAAATGCTCTTTGGGCTTCGAATATGTTTTCCGGCATGCCCTCTTTTATTGTAAGCAATACCCGCGTTGTCCCTCATCTTGAACGTTTATACTATACC